>JBAWHH010000031.1:0-2135 GCA_049593715.1 Rhodocyclaceae bacterium | reverse complement strand
GCTCATGACCTCCCAAGATGACGTCTGCGACACCAGTGGCGGCCAGCCGCTGATCGGTGGCGAGGTCGAGGTGGGTCAGCGCAACGACCGCCTGGGCGCCCTGCGCCCGCAGGCGCGCTGCTTCCCGGCGCGCAGCCGCGATCGGGTCGCCAAAGCGGACCGCGGCACCCGGCTTCGACGAGGTGGCGGTGTCCGCCGTGATGACGCCGACGAACCCGATCTTGATGCCGCCCAGATTCCGCAAAACGCTGGGCTTCACGCCGTCGAAAGCGCGTCCCCCGGCCACCGAAACGTTGGCGCCCAGCCAGGGAAAGTGCGATTCGCCGATGCGCTCGCGCAATACCTCGGGGCCGAAGTCGAATTCATGGTTGCCCAGCACCGCCACGTCGAGCTTGAGGGCATTCCATACCGCGATCATCTGTGCCCCCCGGAAGGTATTGGAGGCCACCGAGGGCGACAGGGTATCGCCGCCGAGGGTCACGACGGTGCGCGGCACCTCCTTGCGGATGGCGTTGGCGAGCGTCGCCACCCGCGCCAGGCCCCCGTTGGCGCCCTTATCCACAGGGCTGATCTGATACACATCATTCATGTGAAGCAAGGTGACAGTGATCTCTTTTTCCGGGGCGGCGGAAGCGGCGGCAGCAGCGAAGAGGAATACGAGTTGCAGGGCGAAGCGAAGTAGAGCGCGGGACATAGCGGACGCCAAGTCAGGAAAATCGGGCAGTGTAGCGGGGCCGGCCGCCAACGGGGAGCCCGAACGGCTGCTTGGGGCGGACGGTAGTTCCACCGTCCGCCCGGACCTCAATCGGGAATGAGCAGGGTGCGGTTACGGAACCGGATGCGGTCCGACGGTAGGGGATCGGTGGCCATGTCGGGAACGTTTTTGGGCTGCAGCGCGAGCGCGGGGGAAGCCCCGCCGCGGGGCGTGGTGCGAACCACCTGGCTCGGCGGCAGCGGCGCGCCAGCCTGAAGGTGTTCGTACATCAGATCCAGCGCCCGAATGAAGTACACATGCAGGGGCACGAACCGGGTGTCGTAGCCCGGCAAGGGGAGAAAACTATCGAAATGCTGTGCGTTGGCGGCAGCGAAAAGCTGCGCGGCGCTCGCGTACGCGAGCGGCACGGGCAGGCCCATGCCGTCGGTGGCGCCAAAGCTGAATCCGCAAAGATTGTCCGCCACGCTGGCGCGGTGATAGGCGTTGGCATAGGTCACTGCGATGGCGGGCGTGGCAAGGGCGTAGTGGCAGGCGTGAAGGAGGTCGCTGTCCTGGTCCCAACCAGCGGCCCGCAACTTGGCCAACGCGTCCACCGCCTGTTCTTCTAGGGTTGCCCCAGCCAACAGCCCTTTTGCGACAAGCGATTCGCAGCGTTGCCTGGCAAACGGGTTCGAAGCCAGGCTCAAAGGCGATTGCGCCAGCGCAGCACAGCGCAGGGCTGGTAGGTGCCGCTCATACGTCTTCGTTCGAATTTCGCCGCTGACGAAGGCAGGAACGGGGTTCGTGCCGCCGGTAGCCTGCGCGAGGCCGATGCCGGCAGCCAGCAACGTAAGGGCGGAAACCGCGACGACTCGGGACGGGCGCATGAGGTACCTCCGTATCGATCGCGACCAGGGCCGCTCGCCCGGAAGGCGCCAACGGTCCCGGCTCTGGTTGAGGGGGAAAACCTCCGGGCAATATCGCCGCCTTAGATGATGATCGGGAACCCTGCCACAGTGATCGCATAGACCGTTCGCGGCTCCCCTGCTGCGCGGCAAGTAAGCTGGTTCGGTTTCGCCGGGCTAGCCGCCTATTCCGCTCCGAGCGCCATCTCCGCGCGGACCTTTAGGGCGGCATTCATGGCGTCGAAGCCGCGGCGGATGTCCCCTTCGAGCCAGCCACGCATCAGCGGCACCAGGGCACCCGCATAGTCTTCCCGCTGCTCGAAGCGCACTTTTCCCGGGCCGATGGAGTCGATCAGGAAACGATGGTCGCCATCGAAGATGCCGGGCAGCGGCAGCCGGCCGATCCAGCGCAGTTCCCGTTCCGCCTGCAGGGTCAGTATCGTCGCGTTGAAGGACATGCCCGGCCCGCGCGGAAGCCTGACCCGGGCGGCGATGCGACTGGCTGGCCGCGCTTCGCCCCGCACGCGGACGAGGAA
>JBAWHH010000030.1:0-19337 GCA_049593715.1 Rhodocyclaceae bacterium | reverse complement strand
AATGTCACCCTCGGGCTGCCCATCATCCGCACCTCCGTGGATCACGGCACAGCGCTGGATCTGGCCGGCAGCGGCAAGGCGGACCCCGGCAGCCTCTACGCCGCGATCGATCTGGCGGTACACATGGCGAAGGTGCGGGCTGGGGTCGCTCCGGCACCAGGCAGCGCCGCAAACTGATGCGTCACGTCCCGCGCAAGCGGTTTGGCCAGAACTTTCTCGTCGATGCTGCGGTAGTGCGGCGCATCGTCGACTCCTTCGGTCTGAGTCCCGGGGACAACGTGGTCGAGATCGGGCCGGGACAGGGCGCGCTGACGGGTCCGCTGTTGCAGCAACTCGAACATCTCACCGTGGTGGAACTGGACCGGGATCTGGTGGCAAAGCTCGCCGGGCGATACGCCCCGGACAAGCTCACCATCCACAGCGCGGATGCCCTCGGCTTCGATTTCGGCGCGCTGGGACCGAGTCTGCGCGTCATCGGCAATCTGCCTTACAACATTTCCACTCCGCTGTTATTCCATCTTGCCGAATTTGCGGATCGACTCGTCGACATTACGGTGATGCTGCAAAAAGAAGTGGTCGACCGCATGGTGGCTGCGCCCGCCACCTCGGACTATGGCCGGCTATCGGTGATGCTGCAGTACCGTTTCTCGCTGGAAAAACTCTTTGACGTGCCTCCGGATGCGTTCTGGCCGGAACCCAAAGTACAGTCCGCGGTGGTTCGCCTCGTTCCCCGCTCCAGTGGTGAGCTGGGTGCAAACGACCCAGTGGTCCTTGGTGAGGTAGTGGCTGCCGCCTTTGGCCAGCGGAGAAAGATGCTGCGCAATACCCTCGCGCAGTGGATCGGTGAAAACGAACTCGCCGCGCTGTCGATCGAACCGACGTGGCGCGGCGAGAGGCTCAGCGTGGCTGACTACGTGCGGCTCGCCAACGCTTGCGCACGCTCCGCCACCGGGTGAGCCGTGCTGCTATTCCTTGGTCTTGGCCGAGCAGGTGTTGAGGCCAAGGGGAAGATAAACCGGGCAGAAACCGACGACGCCGGTGGCGAGGGGGATGATTCCCAGCCAGGCCCAGGGATGGCCCATCAAGGCATAGACAATGAGCAGCAAACCGCCGACTACCCGCAGGATTCGATCCAGCCCGCCAACGTTGATTTTCATTTCTGATTCTCCTTTTTCGAAGTTGAACACGTAAGGCCATTGGACCATTCGGATCCGCTCCGCGTCTGTAACCTTGGTTACATAGGCTCCGGCGGGGAGGAGGCGTGGCGCCCGCTTGCGCGGGCTGCGATTCCGCTATCGCGTTTCGCTGGAGATCCGTCGCAAGCCAGCGGGGTCCAGTATCTCGATCTGCTCCCGGCCCAGCATCACCAACCCCTGGGCGGCGAACCCTTTCAGCAAGCGGCTGACGATTTCCCTTACGCTGCCAAGATCGTCCGCCAATTGCTGGTGCGTGGCACGCACCACCTTGCCCTTGCCCAGCAGCAGCGCTGCCAGACGCTGGTCGAGGCGGCGGAATGCGACCTCCTCGACGACATGCATCAGGTCGGCGATGCGCTCCGCGAACAATTGGAATACGAAAGCGCGAAACGGTTTGTGATCGAGAAGGGTGTCGAAAAGATCATGGGGCAGCAAGACCATGTCCGTTTCTTCATCCGTGGTACCGCGAGCGTTGTATCCGGTGTGGGCGAGCAGGCAACTGGAGGTGATGATGCAGGTTTCCCCGGGCGCGACGCGGTACAGCGGAAGTTCGCGGCCGTTGGGGGCGCTCTTCGAGACGCGGATTCCCCCCGCAAGGACGAGGGGGAAGCCCTGGCATTTCTGCCCTTCGTGGAATATTTCCGTGCCGGCGGGGAGACGGATCGCCTGGCCGCGACTCGACAACTGTCCCTGCACGTCGACGGGCAGTGCCATTAGAACGGGGTAGAACTCGGTCAGAGTATCGACTGTCGGCGCCGCGTTCATGGCGGCGCGCGGAACTCGGCGATCACCGGTGCATGGTCCGAGGGCCGTTCCAACTTGCGCGGCCCACGATCCACGATGCAGGCGCGGCATTCCCCCGCCAGTGCCGCCGACACCAGGATATGGTCGATGCGCAGGCCGAGATCGCGCCGAAATGCCGCCTGCCGGTAGTCCCACCAGGTGAAGGATTTTTCCGGCTGTTCGAACAGCCGGAACGCGTCGGTCAGGCCGAGATCCGTCAATCCACGAAACGCCGCCCGCTCCGCGTCGGAACAGAGCACCTGGCCGGCCCAGGCCTGGGGGTCGTGGACGTCCCGATCTTCGGGCGCGACGTTGAAGTCCCCAGTCAGAACCAGCCGCTCGTGCTGCGCTAACGGCGTGCGCAGCCACTGGGTCAGGGCATCGATCCAGCGCAACTTGTAGGCGTACTTGTCTGAACCAACGGTTTGGCCGTTGGGAAAGTAGGCGCACACGACGAACACGCCCGCCACGTCCGCTGCGATCAACCGCTTCTGCTCGTCCTCGAAGCCGGGGATCCCGGTAGCCGTTACGGTCGCTGCTTGTTTCGACAGGATTGCCACGCCGTTGTACGTTTTCTGGCCGGTGAACAGGCAACGGTAACCCGCCCCCTCGATGGCGGCGGTCGGGAACATGCCGTCCATCAGCTTCGTTTCCTGCAGGCAGACAACATCCGGCTCCTGGGCGGCAAGCCAGTCGAGCAGATGAGGCAGTCGCACTTTGAGGGAATTGACGTTCCAGGTGGCGATCTTCATGAGAATTCGGATGCTGTACCCTCGGGCGAATTCACGGTTTCAGCGCGTTGGCGCAGTTGGATTTGCCTGGGTCCCTGCCGTCGCGGGTTTCGAAACAGCGGGATCCTGCAGATAGCCGCCAGCCTGGACGTCGGCCCAGTTGTCCGTAACCAGCCACCCGGTAGAACTGCGCTTGTGCGCCGGTGCGTCGTAGGCCGGTTGGGCAATGGTTCCGTGCGCGATCAGTTTTGTGAGCTTCGCGCCGGGGTTTGCCGTATAGACGCTGTAGTCGTGAGTTCGGGTGCCATTTATCCACAACTGCACGCGCCCGTTGTCGTTGCTCTGGGCGGTGACGCCCATCACCACGCCGTACCATTTCCCATATTCGGCCAGGTAGGGCGCGCGGCCGCTGTAGGGGGCGACGTTGGCTGGCTTGTGGTCGTCGCCGTGTTCGCCGAGCACGCTCGTGGCGTACCACACATCAAACGTGAATTTCCCTACTGGTGCGTAGCTGTACCAACCGTCCCAGCCGGCACCAATTCCCCATCGGAAACCAGTCCCCTGGAACTCTATGGACTTGTCAAAAGAATAGGCGGTGGTACCGGTGTGCCAGATGTCGGCCAAGCCTTTGTCGAAGCGGATCCAGTAGGCGAGGTAGTAAGTCTTGCCCATCTCGATCGTTGCTGGAACGGCATCTACTTCCACCCCCGCGTTGTTCGGCCGGTCCGGGATCGACCAGGTCAGATACTTCTTTCCGGCAATAGGCGGAGCGGCACATTCCACCGTTGAACTGCCCGTGGGCTCCCAGTTGTCGAACAGCGCGGAAGGGGGGACTCCGCCCGAAATGCGGATGTCGCTCACCGGCGATCCGCAGCGCAACGCCTTGAAGTCTTGCGAGAAATAGACAGTCGCATGGGCTGCGCCGGCAATGCCCGCCAGGGCCGCGATGGCGACAACGTTGCGCATTCCGTGGATCATGATGGCGATTCCTTTCTCGGCGGCGCGGCATGGGGGATCTGTACATTGGTACTGCATCGTGCTCCCGGTTCGGTTTGCCGCCCGTCAGGTGGGCTCACCCTGCGTCGTCAGAGGCGTGAACAGATCTGCCGCACTGCCCGTCAGCCTTTAGACGATTTCGCCCCGATCTCGATGCCTCCGGAGGGAAACGCTGGTGAAGGCATGGGACTGCCAGATCGCCCGTTTCAGGGTGCCTTGGTCGTAGCGCCAACGTTCTCGGCAGGCTTGGCGCCAGCGCTCTTTGGGTAACCTGCCTGGTCGAGCAACCCGTTCCAGGAGCCACCTTCGAAGCCTTTCATCTTCTGGGTGCCGACCGTTACCGCGGGCACGAAGACGTCTTTGCCGCCGAACACCCCTGTGAATTGATTGGCAGCCTCTTCTCCTGCCACCGTGACCTCCGCATAAGGAATTCCGCGGGTGGCGAGGAATTGCTGTGCCGATCTGCACGGCGCGCCGCAGTCCGGCGATACGTAAAGCGTGACCGGGAAATCTTTCTGGGCCCGTTTCGTGGCGTAGGACGGGCCGCTGGTTTCGACGGTATTGGCGCCGCCTGGGCGCTTTTCTTCGAGCCGCTTGACCGCCTGCGGCGGCGGCTGATCTGCGTAATGTACGCGTCCGTCCTTGTCAACCCAGCGGTAGAGCGAGTCTGCGCTTGCATTCGCAACTAGCCCCATCAGCATGGCTAGGGCGAACAATTTGATCAGCATCATGGCTCCCAGTCGAACATTGGCTCAGGCAGGTACCATTCCATTGTGGCGCAGCAGGGCGTCCACTTTGGGTTCTCGGCCACGAAACGCTTTGAACGATTCCAGCGCCGGGCGGGCTCCCCCCACGGCGAGAATCTCGCGCCAGAAGCGCTCGCCCGTGGCGGGGTCGAGCACCGTTCCCAGTTTGCGGCCGTTTTCCTCGAACACGTCGTAGGCGTCGGCGGAAAGCACTTCGGCCCATTTGTAGCTGTAATACCCCGCCGCGTAGCCGCCAGCGAAGATGTGGGAGAAGCTGTGGGGGAAACGTTGCCAGGCCGGCGGCTTAACCACAGCGACCTCGTCCCGCACTTCTTCGAGCAATTTCAGCACGCCCTGCGCATCCTGTGCGGTGGGCTGGACCTCGAAGTCGTAGTGGAGGCGCATGTCGAAGAGGGAGAACTCGATCTGGCGCAGGGTCTGCAAGCCGCTCTGGAAATTTTTCGCCGCCAGCATCTTGTCGAACAGATCCCGCGGCAGCGGGGCGCCGGTGTCGATGTGTTGGGTCATTTCCCGCAGCACGTCCCATTCCCAGCAGAAATTCTCCATGAACTGAGACGGCAACTCCACGGCATCCCATTCCACACCGTGAATGCCCGAAACGGCCAGTTCGTCCACCTGAGTCAGCAGGTGGTGCAGGCCGTGACCGCACTCGTGGAACAGGGTGATGACTTCGTCGTGGGTGAAACACGCCGGTTTGCCGCCCACTGGTGGAGAGAAGTTGCAGTTGAGGTAGGCAACCGGCGTCTGTACGTTGTCGCCGCTGCGTCGGCGGGTGATCGCCTCATCCATCCAGGCGCCGCCGCGTTTCGTCTCCCGCGCGTATAGGTCAAGATAGAACTGACCCACCAATTCGCCGTTGCGGGCGATGCGGAAGAAGCGCACGTCCGGGTGCCACGCCGGCGCGCTGTCCGCTTCCAGTTTGACGCGATAGAGGCTTTCGATGACCCGGAACAGTCCCGACAGCACTTTGGGCTCGGGGAAATACTGTTTTACCTCCTGGTCGGAGAAGGCGTAGCGCTTCTGGCGCAGCTTTTCGGAAGCGTAGGCGATATCCCAGGATTCCAGCTTTTCGATGCCCACTTCGTCCCGCGCGAAAGACTGCAATTCGGCCAGATCGCGCTCCGCAAAGGGCCGCGCTTTGCCCGCCAGTTCGCGCAGGAACGCCAGGACTTGCCGGGGCGATTCCGCCATCTTCGGCACCAGCGACACCTCGGCGAAATTCTCATAGCCGAGCATTCGGGATTCCTCCGCGCGCAGGGCAACAATGCGTGCAATGAGGGGGGAGTTGTCCCAACCTTTGTGCTCATCCGCGGCGACAATCTCAGAAGCGCGCGTGGCGTAGGCGCGATACATCGACTGGCGTAGTTCCCGATTGTCCGCGTACTGCATGACCGGAATGTACGAGGGGGCGTGGAGCGTGAACTTCCAGCCTTCCTTGCCTTCTTTCTCCGCCGCGGCCCGCGCCGCCAGCCGGGCGTCCTCGGGAATGCCGGCGAGGCCATTTTCATCCTGGACGTACTGGGAGAAGGCGTTCGTGGCGTCCAGCAGATTCTCCTGGAACTTGGCCGCCAAGGCCGCCATTTCTTCCTGGATTTTCTGGAAGCGCGGTTTCAGATCCTCGGGCAATTCGGCGCCCGAGAGGCGGAAATCGCGGACCTCGTTGTCCACGATCTTCTTCTGCGCGGCAGACAAGGAGTCGAAACGGCCGCTGGCGCGGATTTCCTTGAATTTATTGAACAGTTTGAGGTTCTGGCCGAGTTCGGCGTAGAAGCGCGTCACGTCGGGGAGCATGATGTTGTACGCGTCCCGCCATTCCGGAACATCCTGCACCGAGTGCAGATGGCCGACGATGCCCCATGCGCGGGATAGCCGCTCGTTGGCATCGGTGAGCGGAGCGGCGAACGTATCCCATGTTGCGGGCACAGGATCGTCGGCCAGTCTGGCGACGATCTCGCGATTCTCCGCGAGTAACAGGTCAAGGGCAGGTTTGACGTGTTCCGGCGCGATGCGGTCGAAGCGGGGCAGGCCGGAGAAATCGAGCAGTGGGTTCATGGAACGTTGGATTGCGGCGAAAGCGTGAAATTCCGTATCGCCAGCAACCGCCGCCCTAGCGCAGGGCAGCCGGTTACCGACAGTGTCCGTTGGCAGCGGGATCCAAATCGCGCTTAGGCCGAGAGCCTGGCCCACGCCTCGCGGTACTTTTCGCTGGTTCTGGCAATGATTTCAGCGGGTAGGCGGGGCCCCGGCGCGCGCTTGTCCCATTCTAGGGTTTCCAGGTAGTCCCGGACGAACTGCTTGTCGAACGACGGAGGGCTGGTTCCTTCCGCGTACTGGTCCGCGGGCCAGAAGCGCGAAGAGTCAGGCGTCAGGGCCTCGTCGATCAGGTACAGTTTGCCCTTGGCATCGAGCCCGAACTCGAATTTCGTATCTGCGATGATGATGCCGCGGGTGCGGGCGTACTCCGCCGCTTCGGCGTAGAGGCGTAGCGCGACCTCTTTCACCTGCAGGGCCAGCGGTGCCCCGATCAGGCTCTCGACTTGGTCGAAACCGATGTTCTCATCGTGGGCCCCGGCTTCCGCCTTGGTGGCGGGGGTGAAGATGGGCTGGGGCAGCCGGCTTGCCTGACGCAGACCCGGTGGCAGCTTGAGGCCGCAGACTTCGCCCCGCTGCTGATAATCCTTCCAGCCGGAGCCAATGAGATACCCACGCACGACGGCTTCGATGGGCAGCGGCGCCAGACGGGCAGTGACAATGGCGCGTCCGCGTACCTGGTCGCGTTCCTCCTCCGTTCCGACCACCATTTCCGGGTCGATGCCCGTGAGGTGGTTCTGCACGATATGGCCAAGCCGCTCGAACCAGAAGTTGGATACGGTGGTGAGCACGTGGCCCTTGTCCGGAATCGGGTCCGGCAGCACCACGTCGAATGCCGACAGGCGATCCGTGGTGACGATGAGTAGCCGATCTTCACCGACGGCGTAAATGTCGCGCACCTTGCCGCGCCCGATCAGCGGCAGGCTGGTTATCTGGGATTCGAAAAGGGGTGCATTCATTGAGGAACTGGGCCCAACCCGCGTTGCGCCGTGCCGGTCGAAGAAGCGCGGATTATAGCGCCGAGGATTATCCGCGCCGGAATGCGCTGGCCGGCGCCAGCGCTAACGGCGCCGTTTACCGTCACTATCTTCACGGTAGGGAAACCTGACGTGTCCGTAACGCAGCGCGAGGACCGCCAGCGCCAGCACGAGGATCGCCGCCGCGACCACGATCATGCGCAGGTCAGTCATCTCTTTGACGTCGATGATGATGTAGCGGGCCAGCGCAACCATGGCGATGTACAGGGGAAAACGTACCGGCAACTGGCCCTGCTCGAAATACCGGCCCACCATGGCGAGCACTTCGAGAAACAGGAACAGCAGCAGCAGATCGGCGAGATTGACGCGCTGCGCATCCACCATCGCGACGACCTCCTGGTAGCCGGCGATGATGGTCGCCACGGCGATGACCAGCAGCCCGAGGTACTCGACGAGGTTGAGGCCGCCATGAAAGAAGCGGCGGATCCGGGACAGTTCGACGGTGTTGAATTCCATTGCTACTCCACAAACGCCGGGAGCCGCGCGCGGCGGCTCCCGGCAACTGCGATGACTTTCCTTACTTGACGATCTGGTTCAGTTCGCCTTTCTTGTAGCGCTCAGCCATCTTCTCCAGAGACATGGGCTTGATCTTCGCCGCCTGGCCGGAACAACCGAAAGCTTCGTAGCGCGCCTTGCAGATCTCCTTGGCCGCCTTCTGCGCATCCGCCAGGTACTTGCGCGGATCAAACTCGCTCGGCTTCTCGCCGAAATGGCGGCGGATCGCGCCGGTCATCGCCAGGCGGATGTCGGTGTCGATGTTTACCTTGCGCACGCCGTGCTTGATGCCGATGACGATTTCTTCCACCGGTACGCCGTAGGTTTCCTTCATGTCGCCGCCGTACTTGCGGATGATTTCCAGCCACTCCTGGGGCACCGAACTGGAGCCGTGCATCACCAGGTGGGTGTTGGGCAGGCGTGCGTTGATCTCCTTGATGCGGTCGATGGCCAGGATGTCACCGGTGGGCTTGCGCGTGAACTTGTAAGCCCCGTGGGAGGTGCCGATGGCGATGGCCAGCGCGTCGCACTGGGTCTTCTTGACGAAGTCGGCGGCCTGCTCGGTGTCCGTGAGCAATTGCTCGCGGGTCATCGTGCCTTCGGCGCCGTGGCCGTCTTCCTTGTCGCCTTTCATCGTTTCCAGTGAACCGAGCACGCCCAGTTCCGCTTCGACGGTGACGCCAATGGCGTGGGCGAAGTCCACCACTTTGCGTGAGGTCTCCACGTTGTAGTCGTAGGAGGCCACGGTCTTGCCGTCGTCCATCAGCGAGCCGTCCATCATCACGCTGGAGAAGCCGGAGCGGATGGCCGACATGCAGACCGCGGGCGACTGGCCGTGGTCCTGGTGCATGACTACCGGGATGTGCGGGTAGGCTTCGATGGCGGCCTGGATCAGGTGACGCAGGAAATGTTCGCCGGCGTATTTGCGGGCACCGGCTGAGCCCTGCATGATCACCGGGCTACCGGTTTCCTCGGCCGCCTCCATGATGGCGCGGACTTGTTCGAGGTTGTTGACGTTGAACGCCGGCAGGCCGTAACCATTCTCTGCGGCGTGGTCGAGCAGTTGGCGCATGGATACCAAGGGCATTGCTGTCTCCTCTGTGGTGTTGGCGAAAATTCACCATTGGCGGATGGCTGCCCATTCGCCAATGGTCAATTGTTACCCAAAAAACCAGCTATCGGTGGCATCGCCCGAGCTTCGTTCGCCGACGCGGATGATCTTCAACGTGTTGGTACCACCCGACGAGCCGATGGGCTCCCCGTAGGTAATCACGATCAGGTCGCCGGGTTCGGCGGCGCCGCAGCGCACCAGTTCCTCTTCGGCATCACGCAATACCTGTTCCCGGTCTTTCCCGCTCTGTTGCAGGTAGACGGGATAGACGCCGCGGAAAAGCGCGACCTTGAAGCGGGTGCGCTGCTCTTCCGTCAGCGCGTAGATCGGTACGCCGACGTTCAGGCGCGACATCCACAAAGCCGTGGAACCCGATTGCGTCAGAGATGCGATGGCCTTCACATTGAGGTGGTAGGCCGTGAATAGCGCACCCATGGCGATGGACTGGTCGATGCGGGTATAGGCGCGGTCGAGGAAGTGGCGATCCAGGGTGACGGCAACGTACTTCTCCGCCTCCACGCAGACACGCGCCATGGATTCCACCGTTTCCACCGGGTAGCTGCCGGCCGCGGTTTCGGCGGAGAGCATGACGGCATCGGTGCCGTCCAGCACGGCATTGGCGACGTCGGATACCTCGGCGCGGGTAGGAATCGGACTGGAGATCATCGATTCCATCATCTGCGTCGCGGTGATGGTCAGTTTGTTGTACTCGCGCGCAAGCCGGATCATGCGCTTTTGCAGGGCGGGCACGCTGGCATCGCCCACTTCCACCGCAAGATCGCCCCGCGCCACCATGATGCCGTCAGCAGCCTCGACGATGCCTTCCAGCGCGGCGATTGCCTCTGCGCGCTCAACCTTGGCGATCACCAGCGCCTGTGAACCCGCGGCACGCAGCAGTTCCCGCGCCTGGTGGATGTCATAGCCGGACTTGGGGAACGAGATGGCGACGATGTCGGCGTTCAACTCCGCCGCGACCTTCATGTCCTCGATGTCTTTGGGCGTCAACGCGGGTGCTGAAAGCCCGCCGCCGAGCAGATTGATGCCCTTGTTGTTGGAGAGTTCGCCGCCGTGGCGCACGCGGGTCAGGATTTCGTCCTCTTCGACGGCTTCCACGTCGAGCACGATGCGCCCGTCGTCCAGCAACAGCACGTTGCCCGGCACGATGTCTTTGATCAGGTCGGGATAGTCGAGGCGGGCCCGGCTGTTGTCACCCAAAGTGCAAGTGGCGTCGAGGATAAACTCCTGCCCCGGCTTGAGTAGCACCTTGCTGCCGGCGAACTTCCCCACGCGGATCTTCGGCCCCTGCAGGTCGGCCATGATGCCGATGGTGCGCCCGGTTTCGCGCATGCATTGGCGCAGGGTTTCCACGCGGAGGCGGTGGTCGTCCGCTGTGCCGTGGGAAAAATTGAGCCGAACCACGTCGACTCCGGCTTGCAGCAGGCGGGTCAGGGTGGCGGCGTCACTGGACGCGGGGCCTAACGTTGCAACAATTTTTGTTTTTCGTTGCATGGAGAACTTAGGGGCTTGGGCGGGGAAAACGCTCGGTTGCCGGCGCGCGGAAGGAATGCGCCTTACCGCGCGCCGCTGTCAGGTATGGGATGCCTGCGGACTTATCCGGCGGCACGCTGTTCCAGAATCTCCACCGCCGGCAGCTTCTTGCCTTCGAGAAACTCGAGGAAGGCCCCGCCTGCGGTCGAAATGTAGGACACCTTGTCATAGATGCCGTACTTCTGTATCGCGGCGATGGTGTCCCCGCCGCCCGCCAGCGTAAACGCCTTGGTGCTGGCGATGGCATCGGCAATCTTGCGCGTACCGGCGCCGAACTGGTCGAACTCGAACACGCCGACGGGGCCGTTCCAGACTACCGTTCCCGCTTTCATGATGATATCCACCAGTTGCTGGGTGCTGTCCGGGCCGATGTCGAAGATCATGTCGTCGTCGGTCACGGCGTCGGCGCTTTTCTGCACGGCAGGTTCTGCGGCGTCAAACTTCTTCCCCACCACTACGTCGGTGGCGATGGGGATGGTGGCGCCGCGCTGGATCATCTTATCCAGCAGGGCTTTGGCCGTGGGAACGAGGTCGTCCTCGCACAGCGACTTGCCAATGTTCTTGCCCGTGGCCTTGAGGAAGGTGTTGGCGATGCCCCCGCCGACTACCAACTGATCCACTTTCTCCGCCAGGCTTTCCAGCACTGTGAGCTTGGTCGAGACTTTCGAGCCGCCGACGATGGCGACCATCGGCCTTGCCGGCTTGTCGAGCGCCTTGGTCAGTGCCTCCAGTTCCTGGGCGACCAGCATGCCGGCGCAAGCGATCGGCGCGAATTTGGCGATACCGTGGGTCGATCCCTGGGCGCGGTGGGCGGTGCCGAACGCGTCCATGACGAAAACGTCGCACAGCTTGGCGTATTTCTGCGCCGTCTCGTCGACGTTCTTCTTTTCGCCCTTGTTGAAGCGGACGTTCTCCAGCAGCACCAGTTCGCCGGGGGCGACATCGAAACCGCCATCCACCCAGTCCTTGATTACCCGCACCGGCTTGCCGAGCTTCTGGGCCAGTACGTCGGCCACGGGCTTGAGCGAATTCTCTTCGGAGTAGATGCCTTCTTCCGGCCGGCCAAGGTGGGAGGTGACCATCACTTTGGCCCCCGCTTTCAGGCAGTGCTCTATGGTCGGCATGGATGCCGTGATGCGGGCGTCGGACGTCACCTTGCCGTCCTTCACCGGCACGTTGAGGTCGGCGCGGATGAATACGCGCTTGCCCTGGAGATCGACATCGGTCATGCGGATGAAACTGGGCATGGGCTGCCTCCTGATTGTTCGGTCTGAGTTAAGCACAACGGCGTTGCGCCTCCGTGAAGGCGCAACGCCGCAAGGCGCATCTGCTGATCCGCAGCTTATCCGGAGATGTGCTTGACGAAGCGAAGCATGTTGCAGGTGTAGCCGTACTCGTTGTCGTACCAGGCGACGACCTTGACGAACGTCGAATCCAGGGCGATACCGGCTTCGGCGTCGAACACGGAGGGGGTCGGGCACGCGCGGAAATCCGTCGCGACCACCTTCTCGTTCGTATAGCCCAGCACGCCCTTCAGCGCGCCTTCCGACGCTGCCTTCATGGCTTTGCAGATATCCTCGTAGGCGGCTTCCTTGTTGAGTTCGACGGTCAGGTCAACCACCGAAACGTCGGACGTCGGGACGCGGAACGCCATGCCGGTGAGCTTCTTGTTGAGTTCCGGAATGACCTTGCCGACGGCTTTCGCGGCGCCGGTGGACGAGGGGATGATGTTTTCCAGGATGCCGCGGCCACCACGCCAGTCCTTGTTGGACGGACCGTCAACAGTCTTCTGGGTTGCGGTGGCAGCATGCACGGTGGTCATCAGGCCGCGCTTGATGCCCCAGTTGTCGTGCAGCACCTTGGCCACGGGTGCCAGGCAGTTCGTCGTGCACGATGCACCGGAGACGATGGTCTCGCCTGCGTACTTGGTGTGGTTCACGCCGTAGACGAACATCGGCGTGTCGTCCTTGGAAGGGGCGGACTGCACCACTTTCTTGGCGCCGGCCGCGATGTGCTTCTGACAGGATTCCGTGGTGAGGAACAGGCCGGTGCAATCGATGACCAGATCCGCGCCGATATCCCCCCACTTCAGTTCCGTCGGATCCTTGATGGCGGTCAGACGGATCTTCTTGCCATTCACGACGAGGGTGCTGCCGTCCACCGCGATGTCGCCGTTGAAGCGGCCATGCACGGAGTCGTACTTGAGCATGTAGGCCAGGTATTCCGGTTCGAGCAGGTCATTGATGCCGACGATCTCGATGTTGGAAAACTCGGCTTCCTTGGCGACTGCCCGGAAAACCATGCGGCCGATGCGGCCGAAACCATTAATACCGACTTTGATAGTCATAAATCTGTCTCCCAGGAAAGTTTCGAAGAATTACAGACGATCCTCCACGGCTTTGACGACGTTTTCTGCCGTGATACCGAAGTACTTGAACAACTCGCCCGCCGGCGCGGACTCGCCGAAAGTGTCGATGCCGATGACCGCGCCCTCCAGTCCCACGTACTTGCGCCAGATGTCGGTGACACCCGCTTCTACGGCCACCCGTGGCAAACCGCGGGGTAGAACGGCTTCCTTGTAGGCGGCGTCCTGACGGTCGAACACGTTGGTGGAAGGCATGGAGACTACACGAACTGGGATCCCTTTGTCCGCCAGGGCCTTCTGCGCGGCGAGCGCCAACTGCACTTCCGAACCCGTGGCGATGATCAACGCCCGCGCCGGACCACTGGCTTCCGCTAGCACATATCCTCCTCGGCGGACGTTCTCCAGCGCTGCCTCGTCACGCTTCACGAAGGGAAGGTTCTGGCGGCTCAGCGCCAGCGAAGTGGGACCGTTCTTGCGTTCGATGGCATACCCCCATGCCACGGCGGATTCTACCGTATCGCAGGGCCGCCACACGTCCATGTTGGGAATCAGTCTCAGCGTGGCGGTCTGCTCCACCGGCTGGTGCGTCGGGCCATCCTCGCCGAGGCCGATGGAATCGTGGGTGAACACGAAAATCTGGCGCAGCTTCATCAGCGCCGCCATGCGCAGGGCGTTGCGGGCGTACTCGGAGAACATGAGGAAGGTGCCAACGTAGGGAATGATGCCCCCATGCAGCGCCAGGCCGTTGCCGATTGCGGCCATGCCAAACTCGCGCACGCCGAAATGGATGTAGTTGCCGGAGCCGTCCGCCTGGATCGCCTTGGAGCCGGACCAGTTGGTGAGGTTGGAACCGGTCAGATCCGCCGAACCGCCCTTGAGTTCCGGCAGTCCCGGGGCGTAGGCCTCGATACAGTTCTGCGATGCCTTGCGCGTGGCGATGGTTTCGCCCTTGTCGTTGAACTTGGCGATCGTCGCGGCCATCAGTTCGGGCCATGCTGCCGGCAGGTCGCCTGCCATGCGCCGCTTGAATTCGGCGGCCAACTCGGGGTGGGCCTTGGCGTAGCGGTCGAACTTCAGGTTCCAGTCCGCTTCCCAGGCTGCGCCTTTCTTGCGGGCGTCCCAGGCTTGGTAAATTTCCTGCGGGATTTCGAAAGGCGGGAACACCCAGCCGATGTGGGGGCGGGTCGCCGCCACTTCAGCGTCGCCCAGCGCCGCGCCGTGCACGTCGTGGGTGCCCGCCTTGTTGGGGCTGCCCATGCCGATTACCGTCTTGCAGCAGATGAGGCTCGGCTTTCCGGTCTCCGCCTTGGCCTGCTCGATGGCAGCCTGGATGGCGTCGGGATCGTGGCCATTGACGTTGGGCACCACGTGCCAGCCGTAGGCCTCGAAACGCTTGGGCGTGTCGTCGGTGAACCAGCCCGTGACGTGGCCGTCGATGGAGATCCCGTTGTCGTCGTAAAAGGCAATCAGCTTACCCAGGCCCCAGGTGCCGGCCAGCGAACAGGCTTCATGGGAAATTCCTTCCATCAAACAGCCGTCGCCGAGGAACGTGTAAGTGTGGTGGTCCACGATGGCGTGGCCCGGCCGGTTGAATTCGGCACCGAGCATCTTTTCCGCCAGCGCCATGCCCACGGCGTTGCTCACACCCTGGCCCAGGGGACCGGTGGTGGTCTCGACGCCGGGGGTGATGCCGTATTCGGGGTGGCCCGCGGTCTTGGAATGCAGTTGGCGGAAACGCTTGATTTCATCGATCGGCAGGTCATAGCCGGTGAGATGAAGCAGGGCGTAGATGAGCATGGACCCGTGCCCGTTGGAAAGGACGAAACGGTCCCGGTCCGGCCAGGTGGGATTGGCCGGGTTGTGCCGCAGATGATGGTTCCATAACACTTCGGCAATTTCCGCCATCCCCATGGGGGCGCCGGGGTGGCCGGAATTGGCTTTCTGCACCGCATCCATCGCCAGGGCGCGGATGGCGCTGGTCATGTTGTTGAAGGCGGGCGGCTCGAAATCGGTGAATTTGGACATCGCGTTCTTCCTGTGACAGAGCCCGGCGGGAGGGGCGGATTATCCCTCACGCCGGTTTGCATGAATAGTTGATCCCTTGTTGCGCCCGGTCTCAGGCGCGCTTGCGCTTTTCCATCAGATGCAGGATCTGCGGCGTGAGCACAAGCTGAATCGCCAGTTCCATCTTGCCGCCGGGCACCACGAGACAATTGGGGCGCGACATGAAGGAGTCATGGATCATGTTGAGCAGGTAGGGGAAATCGACGCCGTGGGGGTCGCGGTAGCGAATCACCACCAGGGATTCGTCCAGTGTCGGAATATCCCGCGCCACGAAGGGGTTGGAGGTGTCCACCACAGGCACGCGCTGGAAGTTGATGTGGGTGCGCGAGAACTGGGGCGTGATGTGGTGAACGTAATCGTGCATGCGGCGCAGGATGGTGTGCGTCACCGCTTCCAGGGAGTAGCCGCGCGTCTTCATGTCGCGGTGGATCTTCTGGATCCACTCCAGGTTGACGATCGGCACCACGCCGACGAGGAGGTCCGCGTAGCGGGCGACGTCCACCTTGTCGTCCTTGTAGGCGCCATGCAGTCCTTCGTAGAACAGCAGATCGCTGCCCTCGGGCAGCTTCTCCCATTCCGTGAATTTGCCCGGCGCCACGCCACGCACTTCCGCCTCTTCCGCATCGTGAACGTAGTAGCGGCGCATGCCCGAGCCCGTTTCGCCGTAGGCTTTGAACAGGTTCTGCAATTCCTCCAGCACATTGGCTTCCGGCCCGAAGTGGGTGGGCAGCCGCGTGCCGGACGCTTCGGCGTCGAGAATGGCCTGGCGCATCGCTTCGCGGTCGAAGCGGTGAAAACTGTCGCCCTCGATCACCGAGGCGGTGATGTTCTCGCGCCGGAAGATGTGCTTGAAGCTGTTGGTGACGGTACTCGTACCCGCTCCGCTGGAGCCTGTGATGGCAACGACTGGGTGCTTGACTGACATGGTGACCTCCCCTCAAACAAAAGACCGCTTCTCGATCCACTGCTCTGCTAAACGCAGCGAATCCACAGATTCTTCCCTCTCCGCATACAGCCAGTGCGGTCGCGCGGCGTCCCGGAGCGCATGCTTGCCGGCGCGCGCCCAACTTCCCCTTTTGCCGCTGGCCACGGACGATCCGGACGCTTCATGGGCTTAGGCCGCTTCTGTCCTCTGCCCACGCTCCCCGAATGCTCCGGGCCCTTGGTCCCGCCTTCTCCACCGGGTCAGGTTAACCCGCCCAAACCATAAGTACCATTCACCTTTTCTTATCGTCGGGATAAGGGGGGTTTAGGGTTGGCCTGCTTATAGAGCCAGAGGGCTGGCGCTTCAGTCGTCTTCGCCCAGGGCAGGATCCCAGCCCTGCCGACGGGCCGTCTGAAGCGCTTGTTCGTGAATGCGCGTGTGCCGCTCCCGCAGGTCCGGCGTCAAGCGGCTGGGCAGGTGGCCGAAGGGTTCCCAGGCGGCGCTGACGCGGTCGTAGAGCATCTGCATCCGGTCGGGGCTCCAGCCGGCGCAGGTTTCGGTATCGGGAATGAGGCTGAACAGCCACGCATCCTTGACAACCAATCCGAGGTGCGTCATGCCGCCGAATTTGTCATCGTGGATGCCCACATAGTTCTGCTCCGGGGTCACTGGTCGGCTCATGTTTTGGGTAAGGCTGTGCAGGGTTTCTGTGGATTCGGGTTGGAGCTTGTGACGGATTTTTCAGGGCTTGCGAGTGCATCCGGCGAGCACGCGGGAGCCGCGATGGCCAGCCCATGGCCCGTGGCGCGCGCGGCGCAGGGCCCAGATCATCGCGTCAGCCCCGCATAGAGCAGGGGGAGCCGTTCAGGCAGGCGCTCGACATGGTCTACAACCATGTAGTTGCGGGCGCCGAAGATGCGGGAGACGTACTGGTCGGCCCGCGGATCCAGGCTCATGCAGTAGGTGACGATGCCGCTTCGTGCCGCTTCCTCGACCGCCTTCTTGGTGTCGTGGCGCAGGTACTGAGGATCGCGCACGTCCACGTCCGCCGGCTCCCCATCGGTGATGACCAGCAGCAGCTTTTTGGCGGAGCTTTGCCGTTTCAGGTGATGGGTGGCGTGGCGCAGGGCGGCGCCCATGCGGGTGGACAACTGGCCCGTCATGCCCGCCAGCCGGGACTTGGGGATTTCGCTGTACGGCTGGCCGAAATCCTTGAAGCGGAAGTACTCGACGTTGTGCCGGCCGTCGGAGCAGAAACCGTGGATGGCGAAGGGGTCGCCCACTTTGCGGATGGCGTCGGCCAGCAGCACGCAGGCTTCCCGCGTCAGTTCCAGCACGGTGAAGTCCTGGCCCGCGACCTTCTCGTTGGTGGATTCCGACAGATCCAGCAGCACCAGCACCGAAATGTCCCGCACCTTGCGCACCGAACGCATCATGATGCGCGGGTCCGGTTGCAACCCGCTGCGCATGTCGGTCATGGCGCGGATGGCGGCGTTGATGTCGATCTCGTCACCGTCTTCCAGTTTGCGGATGCGCTGCACACCCTGGGGCTGCATTGCGTCCAGCAGGAATTTCATGCGCGAAACCAGCCTCTTGTGGCGCGCGGCAATGTCGTCGATGAGCGCCAGATCCCCCGCCTTGGCCCGCTTTTCCAGCACCGTGGCCCAGCTCGGCCGCTCCAACTGGATCTGGTAATCCCATTCTGGGTAGTGGTGGGGCTCGGAAACGGGCTCTTTGCCTTCCAGTTCGTTGATGCTGCAGCCTTCCTGGTCGAGGTAGAACGGCGTGGACAGTACCCAGATTTCCTCGGCGTCGTCGCCCGCCAGTTCGCAATCCACCTCGTTGGCCATTTCCAGGGCCGAGACGTATTTGCGCACCTGCTGGGGCGCTTCGTAGCCGGCCGCCGCCGCCCGGCCCTCGTCGTAGCCGGCAAATTCCCAGATGTAGCGGTTGTCGTCCCGATACGGCACGGCAGATACGTCGCTACGGGCGTTGAAGCCGATGCCCTTGTCGCGGAAAGTGTGGGCCAGCGCTACTCCAATGTCCCAGGCGAACTGGTTGGATTCGAGGCGATCCGAGCCCTGCCGGAAACGCGCCCGGCCATCGGCGATCCAGGGGTCGTCGTCGTGGTAGTTTTCGTCCAGCAGGGCCCGCGCCAGACGGTCCAACCAGTGGCCGGCGGTGATGGTTCGTTCGCAATTCGCCTCGTGCAGCCTGGCCCAGGTTTGCCGCAGACCCGGGAATGCGCGGATCGCCAGGGCTTCGATCCGGGCGTCCTCGATCACCCCGATCACCGCCATCTGCCACGGATTCAGGGCTTCGGCCGACAAGGGCTCGCGGGTGTAGACCAGATGCGCGGCGCAGTGGGCGGCCGCGGCGCGGTACATCTCCACGCCGGACACGCCCAGGTGGTCGTCGAAAGCGTCCGGTACGTGGATCAGGTAGTCCTCGATGTAGGGTTTGTAGCCCTCCCGCGTTTCGTAGTCCCCCGAGGTGGGCCGCATAAAGAAGTCCCGCGCCCACAGCGCCCGCAGATACATGTTGATGCGCCGCTGCACGTCCACGAACAGGGTGCCCTTGCGCTCCTTCTGCAGCACGGCAAGGGATTCTTTGGATTGCAGGCCGAAATAGCGGATCTGCTCGTCGTAGGCGGTGCGGTGGGCCTGGGCGCCCCACATGGCCCAGCGGCGCAGGCCGCCCAGCGTAAGCTGACCGAACAGCACATCCAGGTTGTCCAGCAGCGGCCGCACGCCCCGCGGTGCCTGGGCAATCAGCGTGTTGAGGAACTGGAGGTAGCTGAGGAAAAGCTGAGCGTCGCCGAGGCGCCGCGCCGCCGTCGGGGCGGTGGCGAGCATCAGTTCAATCACCGCACCAGAGGTCTTGGAGGCCAGGGTCAGGGCCGCCTGTACCAGGTCGGCGAGAACGTCTTCGCCCACTTCCTTGGCCACCGCCGGCGCTTCGTCTAGCCAGGTTGCCACCAGGCAGGATCCACGGCCCAGGCGGCGCAGCGCTGCGGCGCCTTTCAGGTAGTTATCGAGACCTCGGGGCGAGAGGACTTTGGTCGCCTCCGTCCAGGCTGAACGCAGCACTTCCTGGGATTCCGGCCCGAGATCCTCCAGCAGCTCCGCGTAGTCGGCGAGATGGACGCTCATGCCTGGATCCGTGGGCCTGTTCGGTTGCAGCGCCGGTCAGAAGAACGTGGTGACCGCGGCATCCAGGGCGTCGCGC
>JBAWHH010000029.1:0-11445 GCA_049593715.1 Rhodocyclaceae bacterium | reverse complement strand
CCGTTGTCCCTTCCATCCAAAAACAAACGGGGGCAGAGCCCCCGTTGTCGTAAGCCGGTGGTCGCAGGCTATTCCACCTTGGCCTTCTCCCGCAGCTCCATGATGTGTTTCTGCACCGCCTGTTGCTGCAGGCGCTGCTGCAACCCGGCTTTCGATTCTTCAAACGTCGGCACCTTCATGTCCCGGACGTCTTCCAGGCGGATGACGTGGTAGCCGAAATCGGTCTTGACCGGTTTGTCGGTGTATTTGCCTTTCTGCAGGCCCGTCATGGCGTCGCCAAACGGCTTCACGTAGTTGGAGGGCGGGCCCCAACCCAGGTCGCCTCCCTTGTCCTTGGAACCGGGATCCTTGGACTGCTTGGCCAGATCCTCGAACTTGTCGCCCTTCTTGAGCTTCTCGATGATCGCCTTGGCGTCGTCTTCCTTCTCGACCAGGATGTGCCGTGCGCGGTATTCCTTGTTGCCCAGGGACTTGACGATCTTGTCGTACTCGGGCTTGATCTGGTCGTCGCCGACGGGGTGGGTCTTGACGTAGTCCTGAATGTAGGCGCGGATCAGCACCGCGTCCCGGGCCAGATCCATCTGGGTGACGATGTCTGCCTTTTTGTCGAAGCCTTTCTTGCGCGCTTCCTGGGTGAGGACTTCGCGGCGAATCAATTCTTCCCGGACCTGCTTGCGCAACTCGTCGCTTTCCGCGGTGCCCTGCGCTTTCTGTTCCGCAAGCATGGCGTCGGCACGCGACTGAGAAATTTTTACGCCATTGACGGTCGCGTAGGATTTCGACGCCTTTCCTTTGGCATCGTCAGCGGCAAGTGCGAGGGAAGGCATTGCCGCGGCGAGCGCGACCACCAATGCGTAGTGCTTTAGCTTCATCAGGTTTCCTTGTTGAGTGAAAGTTGAAATTCTTCGGGCGTGAGTGCACTCACGCTGAGGGCATGGATGTCGCTGCGCATCAACTCGGCAAGCGCATCGTACACCATGCGGTGGCGCACCAAAGTGGGTTTGCCCCCGAACAGGGCCGAGACAATGCGCAGACGGTAGTGCCCGCCGCCGCTTTTCGCCCCCGCGTGGCCGGCGTGGCGGGCGCTCTCGTCTTCGATCTCGATGGCTTGAGGCTGCAGGACCGCAAGCCTTTCGCGGATCTCTTGCGCAACGTTGCTCAAGGCATGACCTGCCGGAAAGGCCGCGCCATCGCCCGCACAAAAACGCCGGCGGCGACGTAGGGGTCGGCGTCGAGCCAGGCCTGAGCTTCGGCGAGGGAGGCAAACTCGGCGACGATCAGGCTGCCGGCGAATCCGGCAGGGCCGGGGTCCGGCGAATCGATGGCGGGCATCGGCCCGGCCAGCACGAGGCGGCCTTCGGCCTGCAGGTGCTGAATACGTTCCAGGTGGGCCGGTCGGGCGGCGAGCCGCTTGGGCAGCGAATCGGGCGTGTCTTCGCCAATGAGGGCGTAGAGCATCAGGCTTCCTCCTCCATGTATCGCGCCAGGAAAAGGCCCTGGGCGATGACGAACAGGAACATCAGTCCCATGCCGCCAAAGAGCTTGAAATTGACCCAGGTATCGGTCGGAAAGCTGAAGGCGACGTAGAGATTGGCAACGCCCATGAAGGCGAAGAAGCCTATCCACGCCAGATTCAGACGGCCCCACACCGGCTCGGGCAGCGTCACTTCCTCCTCCAGCATCTTGCGGATCAGGTTGCGCCGGAAGCCGATGGCGGAAACCAGCAGCGTCAGGCCAAAAAGCCAATACAGGACAGTCGGCTTCCACTTGATGAAGGTCTCGTCGCGCAATACCAGGGTGGCACCGCCGAAGACGACGATGATGACCAGGCTGACCCAGAGCATGGTGTCCACCTTGCGCCGACGCAACGTGAGCCAGCCAACCTGGGCAAAGGTGGCGAGGATTGCGGTCACCGTACTCAGCAGGATGGGCGCCTGTGCGTCGGCAACAGTGCCCCCGATGCCTGCCAACAGCGTGGACGCGAGGACGGCGGCGGTATCCGGATTCTGCTCCGCCAACTTGAAGGCAGCAAAGAACAGGATGACCGGAAACAGGTCGAATAGGAATTTCATGCGTGGCGATTATACCGGGGCTGCCCGGTAGGTGCGAAAAGGCTTGTGGAAGATGCGGGCGGTGTCGCCCGCGGCGCTGAAAACGGCTGCTAGGCGGCCGGGTCCTTGTCGAGATTCAGCGCCGCCGAGTTGATGCAGTAGCGCTGGCCAGTGGGCTGGGGACCGTCTGGGAAGACATGACCCAGATGGGCGCCGCACTGGCTGCAATGCACTTCAGTCCGGGTCATGAAAAAACTGCGATCCGTGTCGGTGGCGACGTTTGCCGGGTCGGCCGGCTGCCAGAAACTCGGCCAGCCGGTGCCGGAATCGAACTTGTGGTCGGCCGAAAACAACGGCGCATGGCAGCACACGCAGCGATAGACGCCTTTGTCGTGGTTGTCCCAGTAGGCGCCTGTGAACGCCGGTTCAGTCCCTTTGCGGCGCGTGACCTCATACTGTTCCGTGCTCAGTTGTGCGCGCCATTCGTCGTCCGTCTTTTCGACCTTCATCGCTGGATTCCTGTGTTTGGAGGCTTCGATGGACACCGATTAGGCGCCAAAGTTGCCTCTGGATCAGCTTGAGGGGCTGATCCTCGCCGCCGACCGCACGGACCGGTCGGCCGCGGTTGCCAGGCCCCGTCAATGCAGATGCATCGGGGGGGGCTGATCCTGCTCCGGCATTTCGGCGTGTTCGGGTTCGCCGTCCGGGTTGGGGTAAAGAGGTGCCCCGCAGTCATCGCAGTACTCGAGCGGAAACCGGTGGTCGAGCACCTGCACCTCGGTGACCCCGCATTCCCGCAGCGTCGCCTCGATCTGGCTGGGGATGTCGGTCATTTCGTCTTCCGCGTCCAGCAGCGGCCAGACGACACCATGAACGACGTTGGGAGCATCCTTCAGCGTGAAACCGACGCGGAACTCCTCCAGGCGGTTGTCGTGGAAAGGGGCGATGATGGCGCGCAGCCCGCCCGGTTTGGTGTCGAGGGCAGTTTCGAGGAACAGCACGGAGGAGCGCAGCGAATAGGGGCGCGCCTGACGATCTGCTTCCCGACAGGCCGCGTGATAGGCCTCCGGCAACAGCAGTTCCGCCGCGCAGCCCGGCAGCAGCGGAAAAATGGCTGCGCCGCCCTGGGCGCGCCATTGTGTCGCCGCGCCTTCGCGGGTGCCGTCCGCCTCCTGCCAGCGGAACAGGGGCTCGCCCTTTTCGACAATCACGACAACGACGACATAACGCATGTCGGACAGAAACTGGGCGGTGTCCGGCAGCCCGGCCGGGTCGATGTGAAGACTTCGGCCTTGCGTGGCGCAATCGGCAAGCTCCTGGAACAGGCGAAAAGTCTCGGCGTAACTGCGCGGCAACTGGTCCGGGCTGAACAGGCAGTCTGCGACGGCAAGGCGTGCCTCGGAGGCCAAGACGTGAGCCTGCAGGTGCACCGAAATGTTCCTCAAAGCATCTGCTGGGATCGGGCCGGCGGGAATGCTATAGCGCGACCAGGCGAGCAGCGGTGCCGCGATGAGCAGGGCATCGCAGGCGTTACCATCGATGTCCATGGTTCGGCCTTCGATGCGCGACTCGACCACGTCGGCCAACTCGTCGTAGGCGCGGCCATTGGCGCGATACAGATGATCCAGCGCCGCCGTCAGCGCATCTTCGCTGCCGTTCTCCAGCAGGCGGTCGATCTGGGCAACGAGCTTTTTTTCCCAGAAGCGGTCTTCGATGCGGCAGCCCGAATTGCTGAGCCCGGTGGCGAGGGAGGCAGCCTGTTCCGCTTCAGGGGTGAGTCGGGTGCGGGGACCGAAGCGGGAGCGTTTCATGATTGATCCGTTAAAACCGTCATTGTACCGTTCCCAGCCCCCCCGCTAGGCCGCGGGTGCGGCGGCCACGGCGTTGGCGGCACTGAAACGCTCGATGAAGCGCCGGTCGATGCGGTCCTTCACCGACCACACCCACTCGCCTTCCCAGCACAGCGGACCCCAGACGCCTATGGCGTTCTTCTCGCCCGTGCTGATCAGCGCTACCGCGCGTTCCTGGGGTAGATACTCGCTGAACGCCTCGCTCGTCAGGGCAGCGCGCAGGTTATGGGCCAGGGGCGGACCGGCCCGCACGGCGTAGACGCCGGCTTTCGGGCGCGGCTGGCCAACCATGGTGGCGATATCTCCCGCCGCGAACACACTGGCGTGGGATACGGACTGCAGGCTGGCGTTGATGAGGACGAACCCTTCTTCGTCGCATTGCAGGCCGGCCGCTCTGGGCCAGTCCGGCGCACTGGTCCCCGTTGCCCAGGCAATGAAGTCTGCCTCGATCTCGCGGCCATCCCCCATGATCACGGCCCCCGCGCTGGCCCCCACCGCAGGGGTGTCCAGGATCAGCCTCGTCCCCGATTGTTCCAGTAGCCGCGCCATGCGCCGCTGCGCGCTTTCGGGCAGTCCGGACAAGGGCGAAGGTTCGTCGCTGATGAGGGTGAAATCCACCACTCCGGCTCGCAGGGCGGCGCTGAGTTTCTCGATGCGGTATTGCAGTGCCAGCAACACCTCACACCCGGACGCGCCGGCACCGACCACCGCCACGTGGCCGGGGCGATCCGGCGCCAATCGGGCGCAATAGAAATTGAGGTCGGCAACGAAGCGGTCGATGGGCTTCACCGGGTGGGCGTACTCCTCCACCCCCGGCAGGCCCGAGGTTCCGGGTGTCGATCCGGTGTCCAGCGACAAGACATCGTAGTCAAGGGACCGGCCGTCGGCGCAAACCACTTGACGGGCCGTCGCGTCCACCGATTCGGCGCGTGTCAGGAACAAATGACATCCAGCGGCGTCGCACAGCGGTTTCAGATCGACGCAGCCCTGGTCATAGCGGTAATGGCCGGCAATCACCCCCGGCATCATTCCCGAATAGGGCGCGAGTTGGGTAGGGGTGACGAGCACCAGTTCCACACCCGGCAGCGGCGCCTTGATGAAGGCTTCCAGCACAAACAGATGGGCGTGGCCTCCTCCAATCAGCAGCAGTCTTTTCATTCTTCTCCACCTTCGCAAAAAGGCCTGTCATGTGCGTGCAGCCGGTCCAATCCATCGCCCCGGCGAGTCCTCCTCTCCCGGGGTGGGGACTCACGACCAAGCGTGGGGAGCGTCGCGGCCCATCAGGCGTGTCGAGGATTGTCCCACACGAAATAAATCCTTAACACACGAACCCCTGGCGTCGAGGCGCGATTCGCCCTGGCGGTGGTCAGAGAGCTTGTGGACAAGTCGTCCCGAGGGGGATGGGCTGCGAGGCGCGAGCGAGCGACGAGACATTCGAGGGGCTGGCGGGAAAGCCGCCATGGGCGCGAAAGGTTTCGGCGCGGCCGAACAGCCCCCGATCGCCGGTGCAGATGCCCGTCAGTCGCGAGCGCCGGTTCATGAACCAGGCGATGACCGGCATTCGGGGATGTGCGCCGTCGATGGCGACGTCGAAGCGGCCCCAGGGGCGGGCAGGATCCGCCAGCGCCGCCAAGATCGAAGAATCTGCGTTGGTGAGCAGGACAGAGTCGATGGGCAGGAAAAGCAGGATCTGGCCTTTGGCCCCTTCGTCCAGCACCGGCACGACGACGGAAACCTTGTCCGGCATGGGCGGAACGCTTATCTCTGCGCCGCAAACAGGTTGCGATAGTTGCCGTAGCCCGTGCGTTCGAGGTCTTCCATAGGAACAAACCGCAGCGCCGCCGAGTTCATGCAATAGCGCTTGCCGGTGGGTGGCGGCCCATCGTCGAAAACATGCCCGAGATGGGAATCGCCATGGCGGCTGCGGATTTCGGTCCGCGCCATGAACCAACTGCGATCCTTCTTCGCCACGATATTCGCCGGCTCAAGCGGGCGCGTGAAACTGGGCCAGCCCGTGCCTGAATCGTACTTGTCGAGGGAACTGAACAGGGGCTCGCCGGAGACGAGGTCCACATAAATCCCCGGTTTCTTGTTGTCCCAAAAGGTGTTGCGGAACGGCGGTTCCGTGCCTTCTTCCTGGGTGACGTGAAATTGTTCGGGGGTCAGCGCGCGGCGCAACTGGTCCGCGGTCGGCCGCTGGAATTGCGCCGGATCCCAGGCGAAAGCGGAAACGCTCAGGCCGGCCGCGAGCAAGGACGCTAAGCACAGACGTCCCGTTTTCGAGCGGAATTTCATGTCGCCCTCCAGATAGGTAGTGTTCCAGGGCCAGTGGTTCGTCGACGGACCGCCAAACGTTAACCTGCCAACGCTCCGCCGCAGCTCGAACCCTGCCCAGCGGTGCAGCCGTAACAATGGCCGGCAACGGCGATGGGGTTGTTGGCGAGATCCTTGCCCCCCAAGTCATGGATCGATAGGCGGGGCGTTCCGTTCAATCGCAGTGGCAAACCCAGCATCTGGTTGAAATCGCAGTCGTACAGGTAACCTTGCCAGTCGACGCTGACGAGGCTGCGGCACATCACCCCGTCCAGGTTTTCGTCGCGGTGCGCGGACCGCAGCAACTGCAGGTAATCGTCGAACTGGCCTTTGGATATCAGCGTCGAGCCAAAACGCTGGATGGGCATGTTGGCCAGGGTGAGCAGGCGGTTGAAGAACACGCCATGCTGATCGCCAAGCCGGCGCCGGTAGTCTTCTTCCAACAGGGCCTGGGGCGGCGGCAAGACTGCGCCCTGGGGGTTGTAGACCAGGCTGAGGGTGAGACCGGAATCGTCGCGGCCGTAGCCGAGGGCATTTAGCCGGCGCAGGGCACGGATGCTCTTGTCGAATACGCCGGCGCCGCGCTGCCGATCCACGTTGTCTTCCAGGTAACAGGGCAGGGACGCGACGATCTCCACCTTTTGCCCGGCGAGAAAGTCCGCCAAGTCGCCGTGGCCCGGCTCTTCCAGGATGGTGAGATTGCAGCGGTCGATGACGTGGACGCCCGATCTGCGCGCTTCGCCCACCAGAAAACGGAAGCGGGGATGGAGTTCCGGCGCGCCGCCGGTGACGTCCAGCGTCGATGCGGCCGAGTTGCGCAGATAGGCGAGGACCGCGTCCACGGTGGCGGCCGACATCTCTTCCTTGCGGGTCGGGCCGGCGTTGACGTGACAGTGCAGGCAGGACTGGTTGCACCGGTAGCCGAGGTTGATCTGCAGGGTTTCCACTGCGCGGCGCCGAAGCGGAGGGAAATCAATCGCCGCGATCAGCGGCAGCGTCGCATGCATGACGGGACTCCAGGGGCTCTATGCAGCGGCTCAGACCACAAGTCTTCAGCTTGGTTTTATCGCATGGACGCCAGCAGGGAAGACGGCTGGCCGAATGGCCCCGTCGTGGCGAGAACCGTGGAGGGCGAAGAAAGCTGAAAAACCGGTGCGGGGGAGGCGGGCGGGAGAGCGTTGCTGCGAGGTAGCGGCGGGCGAGCGCCCGCCGCTAACCGAGACAGGTCAGTTGTCGCGGGACGCGATGGTCGTTCCGTCGGCCAGATTGAGCCGCGGCGCCTGGGCCAGTTCGGCCGGCACGACTTCCACGCGCACCGGCGCGGTTCCGCTGCGCAACATACCGAGGTCGCCCGCTGCGACGCGGGACAGATCGATGATGCGCCGGCGCACGTAGGGGCCCCGGTCAGTGATCTGGACGATCACGCTGCGGCTGTTGCGCGTGTTGGTCACCTTGACCCAGGCGCCCATGGGCAGGGTGCGGTGCGCCGCGGTGTACGCGTCATTGCGGAAAATGCGCCCGCTGGCCGTTCTGCGGCCGTGGAAACGGTTGGCGTAGAACGATGCATGCCCCGCCTGCGCCTTGCGCGGTGCCAAGGGAACGAATGTTTCAACGGGTGCCCTATCGTCGCCGGATTCCGGTGAAACACCGGCCGGAGCGGGGGGCAGTTCCATAAATTTGGATTCTGCCTCGGGGGGTAACTGACGGGCAACGACTGGAGCGGAAGCAGCAGTAATTGCGAAGGCGGCGCACACCGCCCTCAGAGACACGAGTCTTTCCATGGAGCTACTCCTCAATTGATGTTCGGCCGGATTGTAACACAGTCCAAATAAACAGCAACTTACCTAAAAACGGGGGCATACAACCTTCAAGGCGCACCGGATCCGGTGCGCGTTTCACTCGGAGGCTGCTAGGATTGGCGGCGTGTTCCGGCCTGGTTTTTTCACCTCCATGATCACCATCAGCAGCCACTTCGACGCGGGTGCCATCGATGTCCTCGGCACCGCCGATCCGCGGGAAATCCAACTCGATTTGCGGCGCGACAACGCCGCCGATTTCCGCCAGTGGTTCTATTTCCGCCTGCAGGGTGCGCGGGGGACGACGTGCCGGCTGCGCTTCGTCAATGCCGGGCAGAGCGCTTACCCGGAAGGCTGGCGCGATTACCGCGCCGTCGCCTCCTACGACCGCCGCCACTGGTTCCGCCTCGCCGATACCTCCTACGATGGCGAGACACTTAGCGTCGTTGTGGCGCCGGAGCGCGACTCGATCTATCTGGCGTACTTCGAGCCCTATTCCTGGGAACGCCACCTGGACCTGCTGGGTAGGGTGGAGACGGTGCCCGGCGTCGGCGTCGTCACTCTCGGCCGGACGGTGGAAGGGCGCGAACTGGATCTGGTCACCATCGGCGAGCCGGGTGACGACAGAAGCAATGTGTGGATCATCGCGCGTCAGCATCCTGGCGAGACGATGGCGCAGTGGCTGGTCGAAGGTTTCCTGGAGCGGTTGCTCGACCCAGCCGATCCGGTCGGCCGCCGCGTGCGTGAATTGGCGGTGATCCATGTGGTGCCCAATATGAATCCCGACGGCGCCGTGGGCGGCAACCTGCGCACCAACGCCGCCGGCGCCAATCTCAACCGCGAGTGGCTGGCTCCATCCATGGAGCGCAGCCCGGAGGTATTGCTGACGCGGCAGAAGATGCACCAGACCGGCGTCGACCTGTTCCTCGACATTCACGGCGACGAGTCCTTGCCCTATGTTTTCATCGACGGCTCATCCATGGTTCCGGGTTTCACGCCCGCGCAACGGCGTGCAGAGGAGCGGTTTCTTGACGCGCTGCGGGCGGCCAGCCCGGATTTTCAGACCGAGCGGGGCTACGCCGCCAACCGCTTCAGCGACGAGATGCTGACCCTCGCCTCCAAATATGTGGCCCACACCTTCGGCTGCGTGTCGCTGACGCTGGAGATGCCGTTCAAGGACAACGCCAATCTGCCCGACCCCACCCACGGCTGGAGTGCCGCGCGCAGCAAGCGCTTGGGGGCGGCATTGCTCCAGCCTGCTCTCGCCCATCTACAGCAAACGTGATGGGCCGGTTTCCATGAAACGGGAAGGTGCGCAACAGGGAAGACTCTGCCTCTACGGCAGGACGAAGTCGATCGGCTCGCTGGCGCTCTGGGCCGCCCTGGCAGCAGGCTGTTCGGCGCCGCCCTCGGGCGTCTATCAGGGCTATGCCGAAGGCGAGTACGTTTATGTCGCCTCCCCCTACGCGGCGACCCTGGACCATCTCGATGTCGCCCGCGGGCAGCAAGTCGTTCCCAACGCCCCTCTGTTTCGCCTGGAGCGCGCCGCCGAGGAAGCCGCCCTGCGCGAGGCCGAGGCGCGCCTGAAAACGGCGGAAGCCCGTTTGGCGAATCTGGAAACGGGCCGACGCAAAGCGGAAGTGGATACTGTTGTCGCCCAGAAGCAGGCTGCAGCGGCGGCCCGCCAACTCGCCACGCTGCAGTTGCGCCAGCAGGAGAAGCTGCGCGCCGCCGGCTTCGTCTCCCAATCGCGGCTCGACGAGGCCAAGGCCGGATACCGGCGCGACACGGCCCAAGTGGCGGAAAGCGAAGCCCAGTTGCGCAACGCACGCCAGAGTCTCGGCCGCGAACAGGAAATCCGTGCCGCCCGCACGGATGTGGATGCCGCCCGCGAACAGCGGGTGCAGGCGCAGTGGCGCATGGACCGCAAGTCCGCCGCGGCGCCCGCCGCCGCGCTGGTGCAAGACACGTTCTATTCCCAGGGAGAGTGGGTGCCGGCGGGCAGCCCCGTGGTCAGCCTGCTGCCGCCGGGCAATATCAAGCTGCGCTTTTTTGTCCCGGAAACCACGGTCGGTGCCGTGAAGGTCGGCCAACCCGTCTCGGCCGTCTGCGACGGATGCGGTCCGCCGATCACGGCGGTCGTCAGCTTCGTCGCCCCCCAGGCGGAATACACGCCGCCGGTCATTTATAGCAAGGAGTCCCGCGCCAAGCTGGTCTTCCTGGTGGAGGCCAGGCCACGGGCGGAAGACGCGGCCCGGCTGCACCCCGGCCAGCCGGTGGATGTCAGTCTCGCCGCAAAAGAATGAACGAGGCCGAACTCGCCATCGACGTGCGCGGGCTGAACAAGCGCTTCGGCGACAAGCACGTGGTGAAGGATTTGTCGCTTCAGGTGCGGCGCGGCGAGATCCACGGTTTTCTCGGCCCGAATGGCAGCGGCAAGACCACGTCCATCCGCATGCTGTGCGGCCTGCTTACGCCGGATTCGGGGGAGGGCACCTGCCTGGGCTACGACGTGTTGCGCCAGACCGCCCAGATCAAGCGCGAAGTCGGTTACATGACCCAGCGTTTTTCGCTCTGGGAAGACCTCACCATCCGCGAAAACCTCGACTTCATTGCCCGCATGTATGGCATGTCGCGCCGTGCCGCAGCGGTCGCCGATGCGCTGGACAAGCTGGGTTTGGCGCCCCGCCAGCACCAGTTGGCCGGGGCCCTGTCCGGCGGCTGGAAACAGCGTCTGGCGCTGGCGGCGTGCATGCTGCACCAACCGCGGCTGCTGCTGCTGGATGAGCCGACCGCGGGAGTCGATCCCAAAGCGCGCCGGGATTTCTGGGAGGAGATCCACGCCCTGGCGGCCACCGGCATTTCGGTGCTGGTTTCCACCCACTATATGGACGAGGCGGAGCGCTGCCATCGTCTCGCCTACATTGCCTATGGGCAGTTGCTGGTGACTGGCACGACGGAAGAAGTGGTGGCCGCCCAGGCGCTGACGGCCTGGCAGGTGAGCGGCCCGGATCTGTGGGCGTTGGCGGAAACGCTGCGCGGATTGCCCGGTGTCGATCAGGTGACGCCCTTCGGCAATACCCTGCACATCACCGGGCGCGACGGGGCGAAGCTCTTCGAGAGCATCACCCGGGCGCGGGAAGGCGCTCCCCATCGTTGGGAACCCATCGAGCCCGGCCTGGAAGACGTGTTCATCAATCTGATGGAACGGGCGCAGGACAACGCGTGATGAACGGCCTGTCCTGGTCGCGCTGGGTGGGCATCATCCTCAAGGAGTTCATTCAGCTCAAGCGCGACCGGCTGACCTTCGGCATGATCGTCGGCATTCCGATCCTTCAGTTGGTGCTGTTCGGCTTCGCCATCAACTCCGACCCCAAGCATCTGCCGACGGCGGTACTCGCCGCCGACAACAGCGTGTTTTCCCGCACCCTGGTC
>JBAWHH010000028.1:0-4086 GCA_049593715.1 Rhodocyclaceae bacterium | reverse complement strand
ACGCCGGCCGGGCGGAGTCCCGGCGCCGTTGTCCTACCCGCCGCTGAGTGCCTGCACGATCAGCAGTTCGCCGTCCGGTGGGAGCCGGGTGGCGAGGTCCGACACCATCTCCCGGCCGCTGAACAGGCGGATGTGGCGCCGGGGGCGGCCCTGCTCGTCAACCATGCGAAAGCGGATGCCGGGGAATTGCCGTTCGAGATCGTCGAGCACGGCCGCGACCGTTTCGCCCTGCGCTTCGACCCAGGCCCCGCCGGTATAGGAATACAGGGCACTGGGGATCAGCACGCGCATCGGGCCCGCCGGCTCATAGCGGATAGGCGGCTTCGACGGCGTAGATTTCCGGCAAGTGCCGCGCCATGTTCTCCCACTCCCGGCCTTCGTTGCGGCTGTGCCATAGCTCGCCACTGGTGGTGCCGAAATAGAGCCCCACCGCTGCCTCACGGTCGGCGGCCATCGCCTGCCGCTTGACCGTCCACCACGCCTGGTTCTGCGGCAGTCCGCCGTCGTGACGCTGCCACGTTTCCCCGCCGTCGCCCGTGCCATAAACCGCCGGGCGGCCCGCCGGACTGGTGCGCGGCCACACGTCCGAAGCGTCCATCGGGAACACCCAGGCCGTGCGGTCGTCGCGCGGATGGACCACCAGGGGAAAACCCACGTCGCCTACCTCTCGCGGCATGCTGCGGCCGATCCTGGTCCAGCGCGTACCGGGACGGTCGAGCCGGTAGATGCCGCAATGGTTCTGCTGGTAAAGGCGGTCCGGGTTGCTGGGACAGAGTCGAAGGCAGTGCGGATCGTGGAATGCGACCTCCGCCGCGTCGAAACCCTCCACCACCTCCATGCCCTCCACCAGCGGGGAGAAGGTCTCGCCGCCATCCCGCGATTCGTGCACGCCGCCTCCCGACATGGCGAAATACAGATGCCCCGCATCGCGCGGATCGACGCTGATGGAGTGAAGCTTCGGGCCGTCCGGCGTGCCGTCCTGTACCGTGCCGAACCACCTGCGGAATTGCGGATCGTCGTTGATGCACGAGAACGGCGCCCAGGTGACGCCGCCGTCCGCGGAGCGGAACAGCCCCTGGGGTGAGGTGCCGGCGTACCAGACACCCTTTTCGTCGCCATGGCCGGGGGTCAGCCAGAAAACATGATCGACGGCCCGCGCTTCGAGGCCGTTGCGGGCCGGCCCGAAAGCCGGTGGCTTGGCAGATTCCGCCCAGGTCCGGCCCAAGTCGGTGGAACGAAAGATCGTCGGCCCGAGATGGCCGGTCTTCGCCGCCGCAAGCAGGGTGCGGCCGTCGCGCGGGTCGAGCACCAGATGGTGGATGATGTGGCCGAGGAAATGCGGGCCATCCACCCGCCAAGAGCGGCGCTCGGCGTCGCCATGGTAGAGCCATGCGCCTTTGCGCGTGGCCACCAATAGCGAAACTGCGCCCACGGATGCGTCCTGCTTCCCGGACTGATCGTTCATGGCTGCCTCCTCGCCGGTCGCGCGCGGTTCCCGGCTTCGGGATCCGCGTTCCCCGGCCACGTTTTCAAAGGACGCTCAGGCCGGCGAATGGAGCCCGAACATGTTTCCTTCCGTGTCGATGGCCAGGGCGATGAAGCCGTATTGGCCGATGGAGAACTTCTCGCGGGAGATCTTCCCCCCGGCTACGGGCACGCGCCCGGCCTCCACCGCGCAGTCTTCGCAAGCGAAATAGACCACGGTGCTGTTGCCGCCGGAGGGGACCCCGTCCATCCTGACCAGCGCCCCCGTGGCTCCGTACTGCCCATCCTGCATCGGAAAGGCAAACATCTCCACCTCCGTGCCGCCGAGCGGCGCCAAGGTCGTGCCCAGCACCGCCTCGTAGAACGTCTTGGCGCGGGCCATGTCCTGGACGTAGATTTCAAACCAGCGAACCGGGTTCTCGCTCATTCGTTTGCTCCTTGGGTGGTTGAAGGGGATTCAGGGCCGGCCAGGGGCCAGTTGAGTTCGGTGCACCACTGGGCCGGATCGTCGCTGCTTTCCGGGCCAAGGACGTACCGCTCCCAGATGTCGGTGCGCATGACCAGGCCGGCCGCGGCGGTCCACGCGCGAAACTCGGGCCACGCATCCGCCAGGCCTTCATAGGGGCCGCGATAGACGGTCTGCGCCACGCGGGCGGCGGCCAGTTCGCCGGCCTGGACTCGTCCTGCCCGGCGGATCGGCGACGCGATGGGGACACAGATGCGGAAGTCGAAAACCTCCGGGTCGATGCGCTGGTGATGGGTGAGCCAAGGGCCGGCCGGGCTTTGGCCCTGGGCGGCGACGGCGGCCAGCACCTCGGCGATGCCCGGGCCCATGACTTCCCGGATCTGCGGCCGCGGCACGACCACGGGGATGAACGCGACCTGCACGGCGGGCAGGTCGACGATGCGCGGCGTATCGATCATTTAGCTCCTCACAGGTCGCTGTTTCGGAACGGAAATCCGGGAAACGGGGCCGGCTACCCGCACCCTGCACCCGAGGAAGATTGCGCTTTGCATGACCCTCGGGACACCCCGGTCGCGTGCCACCGTTCGCTGGTGCCGTACTCCAGGATAGATGGCCGATGGCGGATCGTCGACATTCCGCAACGCCGGCCCAGGCGTTTGAGCTGCGTTCCGGAAAGCCGGGGCACTCCGACCGAGCGCTGCGCCGGTGCCAGACTTGCCCTGCGGCTTGCGGTTTCCTATTGTTTCCTTATTCCCCTGTACCGGGGCGAAAGGGAGTCCGGGAGATGAAAAACGGCAATCTGTACTACGCCAACGCGTTCAAACGCAGCAAGCAGAAGACGCCCAACTGGTGCTTCGCCGCCGCGAGCAAGATCGTGCGCAGCTATTTCCTGAAAGAGAAAGTCTCCCAGGCCGACATCGTTCGCGAATACCAGGGCAAGCGCGGCGAGACGGGTCTCGAAAACATGTCGAAGGTGGACATCAAAGCCAACTACCCCGGCGGCGGCGAAGAACAATGGGGAGAGATCCTCGTCCACGAATCGACCTTCGTCTATCCCGGCGCCGGCCAGGAACTGGAGCAATCGGTGCGGGAAATGCTCAAACGCAACCTGGGCGCCGACGTGATCGTTCCGGTGGGCTACGGCGGCCACTGCATCATCGTGTCCCACTACGATGCGGAGACCGACATGATCCGCTATTGGGACCCGCTCAAGGGTACCGACATCGAATGGACACCACTGGCACTGTTGTTCATGGAGATGGCCGAGTTCCGCGATTTCTACGCATTCAAGGATTTGATCTGAGCTTCCCGAGGGCGCCGATGACGGCCAATCCGGCGCAATCAACAACCCTCCGATCCATCAGTTGTTGCCGGGCGAAACATTCCATCAGGCACTTCGGCGCAAGTCGCGCAACCCGAGGGGTGCGATCCAATTCGGATTGAATGGACTATTTCACAAAAGCCAGTGCAGGGATATTGGGGCCGACAGCGGAGGAGGGGGGCAATGGCCCTTTGTTGCGCGGCAAGGCGCAAGTGCTTGCACTCCTCCCGCCCGGGTTGCCCAGTTGGCGCCGGGCCCGACCGAGGGCCCCGGTTTCCAGCCGCCCTATTCCTCTTCCCAAAGCAAAACCGGGCGACGCAAAGCGGCGGGTGTCAGCCCGCACATGGCTTTGCACTGTTGATGGAACTGGCTGAGTTTTACCGCTAAACCTGGGCAGAAAGGAAGGCCATCAGGTTCCACCGAGTCGCGTCGAGGGATCAATACGCTGGGTAATTTGCCTCGGCCTACCGACTCTTGTCGACGCTTGCAGTGTCCGCCTGTGCAGCGCTTGGAGGCGGTGGTCCTTTGGGCTCCGCCGCCAAACGATAGCCGACCCCAAGCTCGGTCAGCAAATAGCGGGGGTGGGCCGGGTCCTGTTCGATCTTGGCGCGCAGTTGCTTCATATAGACGCGCAGGTAATGGAGGTCGTCGACGTGCTCCGGCCCCCAGACTTCCCGCAGCAACTGGCGCTGGGTCGCCACGCCGCCGCCGTTGCGCGCGAGGGCGGCGAGCAGGCGGTACTCGACGGGCGTGAAGTGGATCTCGCCGAGCGGCCCGATCGCGCGCCGGCGCGGCAGGTCGATCTCCAGGTGGC
>JBAWHH010000027.1:0-5975 GCA_049593715.1 Rhodocyclaceae bacterium | reverse complement strand
GGCGGGGAACGCTACCGCCGCGTCGAATCTCGCCGCGGCGGGGGAGGATCATCGACCAGCGACAAGTCGAAGGTGATCTGGCTCAGGCTGGAAACGTTTTGCGCGGGTTCCACCGGCTCGCCAAGACGCTGGTTTGCCATGGAAAGCCGCTTCACCACAATGGAGGTCAGCCGCTCTCTGAAATGCTCAACACACTCTTCTGAGGCCAGCGCCAGCGCCTGGGCACTGATGTCGACGTAAGTGACCGGCGTGGTGGTGACCACGGTGGCGCAGCGCTTGGCGTCGAATGCGTCGAGATAAGCCATCTCGCCGACTGGCTCCCCTTTACCCAGCGTGCAGATGCGCTTCTTGCCGGTGGATACCTCTACGTCACCTTCGACGATGATGCCGAAACGGCGGTCCTCCTCGCCTTCACGCATCAGCAAAGTGTTCTCATTGACCCGCCGCCAACTACCGATGCGCAGGATTTCCCAGATTTCCACATCCTCGAACTCGAGGAAGAAAGGCATCTTGCGCAGCAGGTTGAAGCGCGTCATGTCGACGGGGAGGTAATCGTCGTCGACGATCTGGAAGCGGACCGAGGTGAGATCCTTGGCGAAGTCGGCTCCGTTCTTGTACCGGGAGTAGAGATCCTTCTCCAGCGCCTTTCTGATGATCCCGTCCATCCGCTCGGGCACGTCGGGATTTAGCTGGGAAACGGCTGGCGGATCGGCATTGATGATCCGGTAGATCAGTTGGGCCGGATTCTTGCCGCGAAAAGGCAGGCGCCCTGTCAGCAAATGGAACAGCACGACGCCCAGTGAGTACAGATCGGTTTTCTGGTTGAGCGGATAGCCCTTGATCTGCTCCGGGGACATGTAGGCAGGCGAGCCGACACCCATGATGAACGTAGAGTCGGTCTGGCTGTCCTTCAAGGTATCGAGGGCAAGGCCGAAGTCCGTGATCTTCACCTCGAAATCCCGATTGATCAGGATGTTGGCGGGTTTGATATCGCGGTGGACGATCCCCTGTCGATAGGCATAGTCCAGGGCCATCGCACACTTGAACACCGCGGAAACGGCCCGGTGCAGGGGAAGCATCCGATCGAAGCTGCAGAATTGCTCCAGCGACGTCCCCTCGAAGAACTCGAGGACCAGATAGGCCTGCTCGTTCTCGATCACCGTCTCATAGATTTTGATGATATTGGGGTGATCGAGACGGCGCGCGACCTGCCACTCAGTGCGGAACAGCTTGAAGAGGCGGCGGTTCCACTTTCCTTCGTCCTTGGCCTTGTCGGCAAAAGAAATCAGTTTGACGGCGACGGGGGCTTTGCCTTCGGGGTGTTCGCACAAATACACTGTCGCCGTGGCGCCGCGCCCCACCTCGCGCAGGACGCGGTACTTGCCAATGAACTCCGGACCCTCGCGTGACATCGATTTTAGTTCCGTCGCTGACTACAGAAAATCTTAACCCAATCCAGCACCCCACGGCGCCTGCGCCCCGCTCGCTTCCTTCGCGACGCCCAACGCAATTCCCACAGCTTTGCCCCCAAAGCTGTGCCTTCCCTTATCGACAGATCCCCGCGCGCCCTTGAAAACGGGCGGAGCGTCCCAATAAAGGGCATGTTCAAACCAGGGAGCAGTGACACCGATGTCTGAAAGTCAAAACAATACCGATCCGGCTCCGGAAATCCCGGCGCCCCAACCGGGCGCGGAAACTGCGGCAACCACTGTACCGGCTGAAGCTCTTTCAGCGGCGACGGCGCCTACCCCAAGCGCCGAAGAATTGCTCAAGGCCGCAGAAGTCAAAGCGGCAGAGCATCACGACGCTTGGCTGCGCGCCAAAGCCGAAGCGGAGAACGCGCGCCGCCGCGCCAACGAAGATGTCGCCAAGGCCAGCAAGTTTGCCGTCGAAAAGTTCGCGGAAGCGATGCTGCCCGTCAAGGACAGCCTGGAAGCGACGCTGCTCGCCGAGTCGGCGACGCTGGAAAGCCTGCGCGCCGGCGTGGAACTGACCCTTAAACAATTGGTGAGCGGTCTTCAGGGGTCTGGCGTCAAGGAAGTAAATCCGGGCGGCGAGAAGTTCGACCCCCACCGTCACCAGGCGATCAGCGCACTCGAGTCGGACGGCGATCCCAACCGCGTCCTGACGGTGCTGCAGAAAGGCTATCTGCTGCACGATCGCGTGCTGCGCCCGGCACTGGTGGTCGTTTCGAAGGCCAGGGAAACCCCCGAGGCGCCCGCACAAAGTTGAAATGCGGGCCGGCGGCCCCATATCGCATCCAGACACCCGCCGGATGACCGGCGCCAGAACTGAAGAGGAAAAGCATGGGAAAGATCATCGGCATCGACTTGGGCACCACTAATAGCTGCGTAGCCATCATGGAGGGTGGCAAACCCAAGGTTATCGAAAACTCGGAAGGTGCGCGCACCACGCCGTCCATCGTCGCCTACGCCGACGACGGAGAAGTTCTCGTCGGCGCATCGGCCAAGCGCCAGGCGGTAACCAACGCCAAGAACACGCTGTTCGCCGTCAAGCGCCTGATCGGGCGCCGCTTCGAAGAAAAAGAAGTGCAGAAGGACATCAACCTGATGCCCTACAAGATCGTGCGCGCGGACAACGGCGACGCCTGGGTTGAAGTGCGCGGCAAGAAGATCTCCTCGCCGGAAGTCTCCGCGCAGGTGCTGCGCAAGATGAAGAAGACCGCCGAGGATTACCTGGGCGAGGAAGTGACCGAAGCCGTGATCACCGTACCGGCGTACTTCAACGACAGCCAGCGCCAGGCCACCAAGGACGCGGGCCGCATTGCCGGGCTGGAAGTCAAGCGCATCATCAACGAGCCCACCGCGGCGGCCCTGGCTTTCGGCATGGACAAGAAACAGGGTGACAAGAAGATCGCCGTCTATGACTTGGGCGGCGGCACCTTCGATATTTCCATCATCGAAATAGCGGTGGTCGAAGGCGAGCACCAGTTCGAAGTGCTGTCGACCAATGGTGACACCTTCCTCGGCGGCGAAGATTTCGACCAGAGGGTCATCGATTACATCATCGCCGAGTTCAAGAAGGAGCAAGGGGTCGATCTGTCCAAAGACATCCTCGCCCTGCAGCGCCTCAAGGAAACGGCTGAGAAGGCCAAGATCGAGCTTTCCTCGTCGCAGCAGACGGAGATCAATCTGCCCTACATCACGGCGGATGCCTCCGGACCGAAGCACCTGACGATGAAGATCACTCGCGCCAAGTTCGAGAGCCTGGTGGAGGAACTGATCGCGCGCACTATCGAACCGTGTCGTGTTGCCATCAAGGATGCCGGAATCAAGGTGAGCGAAGTAGACGACGTGATCCTGGTCGGCGGCATGACGCGCATGCCCAAGGTCGTGGATAAGGTACGGGAATTCTTCGGCAAGGAACCCCGCAAGGACGTGAACCCGGACGAGGCCGTAGCGGTCGGCGCCGCCATTCAGGGCGGCGTGCTCCAGGGTGAAGTGAAAGACGTGCTGTTGCTGGACGTCACACCGCTGTCCCTGGGGATCGAAACCCTGGGGGGCGTGATGACCAAGCTGATCCAGAAGAACACCACCATCCCCACCAAGGCGCAGCAGGTGTTCTCCACCGCGGACGACAACCAGACCGCCGTGACCATCCACGTGTTGCAGGGCGAACGGGAAGTATCCGCCGGCAACAAGAGCCTGGGCCAGTTCAACCTGACGGATATCCCGCCCTCGCCGCGCGGCATGCCCCAGATCGAGGTGACGTTCGACATCGACGCCAACGGGATCCTCCATGTCTCGGCCAAGGACAAAGCCACCGGCAAGGAGAACAAGATCCGCATCCAGGCCAGTTCCGGGCTGTCCGAAGAGGAAGTCCAGCGCATGGTCAAAGACGCCGAGGCCCACGCCGAAGAAGATCGCAAGACGCACGAACTGGTGGATGCCCGTAACCAGTGCGACGCCATGATCCATTCGGTCAAGAAGGCCATGACCGAGCACGGCGACAAGGTGGGTGCAGACGAGAAAGCCAAGATCGAGGCGGCGATCAAGGACGCCGAGGAGTCCATCAAGGGCAACGACAAGGACAAGATCCAGTCCCGTACCCAGGCGCTGGCTGAAGCTTCGCAGAAACTTGGCGAAGCGGTCTATGCTCAGCAGGCCGGCTCCCAGCCCCACGAAGGCGCCGACGCGGCAGGGCCCGCAGGCGGATCAGCGAGCGGCGGCACCAAGAGCAACGACAACGACGTGGTGGACGCGGAATTCACCGAAGTCAAAGACAAATAACGATCGTTGAACCAGCCCGGCTCAGGGCGCGGGGAACGCGGCATTCACTTGTCGAAGTTCCTCGCCCCTGAGTCGGGCTTTGTGGCGGGTCTTTATGGCAAAGCGCGACTACTATGAAGTCCTCGGCGTCAATCGCGACGCCGGCGAGGACGAAATCAAAAAGGCCTACCGTAAGCTGGCCATGAAGTTCCATCCGGACCGCAATCCGGACAATCCCAAGGCCGAGGAACAGTTCAAGGAGGCCAAGGAGGCCTACGAGATCCTCTCGGATGCCCAGAAACGGGGAGCCTACGACCAGTTTGGCCACGCCGGAGTCGATCCCCAATCAGGCATGGGCGGCCAGCAGGGCTTCGGCGGCTTCGCGGATGCGTTCTCCGACATCTTTGGAGATATTTTCGGCGGCAACCGTGGCGGAAGATCCAACGTCTATCGCGGCGCCGACCTGCGCTACAACCTGGAAGTTTCGCTGGAAGACGCCGCACGGGGCACGGAGACGCGCATCCGCATTCCCACCATGGACGAATGCGAAACCTGCAAAGGTAGCGGCGCGAAGCCCGGTACCCAGCCCAAGGTGTGCCCCACCTGCGGCGGGGCCGGCCAGGTGCGGATCCAGCAAGGCTTCTTCTCCATCCAGCAGACCTGTCCCAAGTGCCACGGGACGGGACGGGTGATCCCGGAACCCTGCACGAGTTGCCACGGCGCCGGACGTGTCAAGCAGCACAAGACGCTTTCGGTAAAGATCCCGTCCGGCATCGACGAGGGCGATCGCATTCGCCTTTCCGGCGAAGGGGAACACGGCGTCAATGGCGGCCCGCCGGGGGATCTTTATGTGCAGATCCATATCAAGGCGCACCCGGTGTTTCAGCGCGACCACGACGACCTGCATTGCGAGATGCCGGTGAGTTTCACCATCGCCGCCCTGGGCGGGGAAATCGAAATCCCCACTCTCGAAGGCGCAGCCAAGATCCGCGTGCCCGCGGAAACGCAGACCGGCAAGGTGTTCCGCCTGCGCGGCAAAGGCATTCGGGGCGTACGCAGCCATGCACCGGGTGACCTGATGTGCCACGTCGTGGTGGACACACCGGTAAATCTCACCGAGCGGCAGAAAGAACTGCTACGGGAATTCGAGGCGATCAACGACAAAGACAGCGAACGCCACAATCCGCGTGCCAAGTCGTGGATGGATAAGGTGAAGGACTTTTTCGCCGACTGATAGCCGGCGCAGCCAAAAAGAAACGGGGGCCTTGCCCCCGTTTTTTGGTTTTGCGCGTTGGGTCAGCCGCGGCGCCACTCCGTCGCGCCGCCGGGTTTATCTTCAAGCACGATGCCGGAGGCTTTCAGTTCGTCGCGAATGCGGTCGGCTTCAGCGAAATTTCTGGTTTTCTTGGCTTCCAAACGCTGCTGGATCAGGAGGTCGATTGACGCATCGGACAAGCCGTCCGCACACTCCGTGCGCCCCTTCAGGAAAGCATCGGCACCGCGCTGCAGCAGGCCCAGCATCGCCCCGAGGGCGAGAAGCAGGCCGGCGCTGTGGGCGGAGAGGCTGCGGTTTGCCTCCGTGGCCAGTTCGAAAAGCACCGCAATCGCCTCCGGAGTATTGAAATCGTCGTCCATCGCAGCCTTGAAAGCGGCAGCGCGCGGGTGGGTCCAGTCCACGTCAACCACCACCGGCGGCACATTCTTCAACGCCGTATAGAGGCGAGTCAATGCCTGCCGCGCATCGTC
>JBAWHH010000026.1:0-1644 GCA_049593715.1 Rhodocyclaceae bacterium | reverse complement strand
CCCAAAGACATCCAGCTCGTGCTTCACACCGGCGCGAAAGTGAAGAGTCCCCCCAAGGATTTCCAGATCGACGATCCCGTCCACCTGCTCAAGTGGCCCGCCAAGGATCGGTGCGTGCTCACGCTGCAGTCCGCGGACGCACTCGATCAACACGAATCGGCAGTGGCCGGCATCGTCCGGCAGTGGATCGCGCAGTTTTGATGCGCGCGTTCTGCCGGTGGCGGATCAGTGATCCGGCCGCGGGGATCGGTCGGCACCCCTCCCGAGCGGGCCCGGGGAACCATCCCTTTCTCTGACTGGAGCCATTGCCCATGGACAAACCGATCCTCAACATCCACGACGCCACCCCCGTGCCGCGCCCCGCCGAGTTCTCGCCCGAAGGCCCGGCCGCGGAGCAGTTCGCCGTCAGCACCGCCCCCCTGGGTCGGCTGTTGGGGTCAAAAAAGCTCGGCTACAACCTGTCGGCGGTGCCGCCGGGCAAAGCCGCTTATCCTTTCCACAACCACCGCGAAAACGAGGAGATGTTCTTCATCCTTCAAGGTACCGGCGAAGTGCGGATCGGCGGCAACACTTACCCGATCCGCGAGGGCGACGTCATCGCTTGCCCGCCGGGCGGCCCCGAGACGGCCCACCAGATCCGCAACACCGGCGCGGGAGAGCTTCGTTACCTGGCGGTGAGTTCGCGGCTGGGCCCCGAAATCTGCGAATACCCCGACAGCGGCAAGTTCGCCGTCTATGCCGAACTGGCGCCGGACAAGGACGGCAAGCCCGCCTACTTCTACTTCATGGGCCGGCAAGAAATGGGGCTGGACTACTGGGCGGGCGAGGGCGGCAATCCGGGCTGAGGGCGGCGCCTTCGCCTCCGACACCGGCCCTGCGGGGCCCCGTCCAAGGGCATTCGCCCCGCGCCCGGCGCCGCTGCCTGATGCCGGAACGCGGTTTCCAGGCTTGGGGCCGCGTTCCCGGGAATGGGAGAACCAATTTCCTGGGCAAACGGGTGGGCCCGGGCTGCTCCGCCCGCGGCGTTGGCCCGATTGCCACGGCCATTGCCCCGAGCCGCAACAAGTCGAGGAGTCATATGGAGCCGCAAAGGACGAAGGTTGACCTGGGGCACTACGCGCGGCGGGATTTGCTAAAGGCGTTTCAGCACCGCCAGATGCCCTGTTTCAGCACCACCTGCCAAGTCGATATCACTCAGTTCAAGCGGCTCGCGGGCGCCCAGGGCCCCGGCTTCTTCATCCCCATGAGCTACCTGATCTCGCGCGCCGTCAATGCCGTGCCCGCTTTTCGCCAGCGCCTCATCGACGGCGACTTGTACGAGTTCGACCGTGTCGATCCCGGCTATACCGTGCTCCTCCAAGACGACACTTTTTCGTTCTGTGATTCCCGCCATTTCGATGGCTACGCCGCGTACCGGGAAAACGCCGCCCGCTGCATCGCGGCCGTCAAACAATCCCCGGATCGCAGCACCGGGGACAAGCACCACATGTTCTTCATCACCTCCATTCCCTGGTTCAGCTTCACCGCCTTCACCCATCCCTTCGACGAAAGCTACGCCAGCATCCCGATCATCACCATTGGCCGGTTTTTCGATCACGGAGAGCGCGTTCTGTTGCCCCTGGCCGTCCAGGTTCACCATGGGCT
>JBAWHH010000025.1:0-5548 GCA_049593715.1 Rhodocyclaceae bacterium | reverse complement strand
CGGGCTGGGGCTCGCTGCCCCGCGCCAATGCCCAGGGCCAGGTCAGCCCACGGCAAATGTTTCTCCGTCATTCCCGCGCAGGCAGGAATGCAGATTCGTCAATCGATCAGCGCGCTGCGTTGAGTTGATGGAAGGACTGGATTCCCGCTTGAACCCGCGGGAATGACAGAAACTCACTGAGTTGTGGCCGGAACGAATTGGCCGTGCGGCTCACCCGCTGTTCCTCAGCCCCGAAGCAATCCCATTGATGGTCAAGTGGATGCCGCGGGCAACGCGGGCTTCTGTTTCGCCGGCGCGGTAACGCCTGAGCAGTTCGACCTGGAGGTGGTTGAGGGGGTCGATGTAGGGCACGCGCAGCCGCAGCGACTGTTTCAGCAGCGGATCCTCGGCGAGCAGTTCGTCCCGCTCCAGGATGGCGAGCAGGTGGCGGCGGGTCAGTTCCCACTCGGCGCGGAGGCGGCCGAAAATGCGTTCGCGCAGTTCGGCGTCGGCCACCAGTTCGGCGTAACGCGAGGCGACGGAGAGATCGGTCTTCGCCAGCACCATTTCCATGTTGGAGAGCAGGCCGCTAAAGAAGGGCCAGGAGCGCCGCATGCGCCGCAGCGTCGCCAGCCCGTCCGGCGTGCCGGCGAGGAAAGCCTCGACGGCCGAGCCGAAGCCGTACCAGCCCGGCAGCATCAGCCGGCACTGCGCCCAGGAGAACACCCAGGGAATAGCGCGCAGATCTTCGATGCGGTCCGACGCCTTGCGCGAGGCGGGACGGCTGCCGATGTTGAGGGAGGCGATCTCCGACACCACCGTGGATTGGCGGAAATAGGTGGTGAAGCCGGGCGTTTCATATACCAGCGCACGGTAGGCCTCGAACGCGCGCCGGGAAAGTTCGTCCATCGTGGCGTGGAAGGGCTCGGCCGGCTCGACCTGGTTTTCGTGGTCGGTGAGGCTGGCTTCCAGCGTGGCGGCCAGCAGCACGTCCAGATTGCGCCGGCCGGTGTCCGGATTGCCGTATTTGCTGGAAACGACTTCGCCCTGCTCCGTCAGGCGGATCTGGCCGGAGACGGCGCCGGTCGGCTGCGCCAGGATGCCGTGGTAGGAGGGCCCGCCGCCGCGGCCCACCGAGCCGCCGCGGCCGTGGAACAGGCGCAGGCGCACGCCGTGTTCGCGGCAGACGCGGGCCAGGGCGATTTCGGCTTTGTAGAGTTCCCAGCCCGAGGTGAGGAAACCGCCGTCCTTGTTGCTGTCGGAGTAACCCAGCATGGCTTCCTGTTCGTCCAGGCGGCTCGCCAGCAGTTGGCGGTAGATCGGCAGGCGGAAGATGGTCTCCATGGTGGCCGCGCTCTGTTGCAGGTCGCCGATGGTTTCGAACAGCGGAATGATGTTGACGTCCAGGCGCGGCGTGGCGCCCGGCAGCAACAGGCCGGATTCTTTCAGCAGCAGCGCCAGTTCCAGCAGGTCGGAAACGCCGTCGGTCTTGGAGATGATGCAGTTGGGCAGGGCAGCGGCGCCGTATTTCTCCCGCAGCGCCCGCGCTGCAAAAAAGATGTCCAGTTCCCCGCGGGTTTCCTCGCCGTAATCGATCCAGGGCGAATAGAGCGGGCGCGGCGTGACCAGTTCGGCCGCCAGCAGGGCGATGCGATCGTCTTCCGGCAGCGTGTCGTAATCCGGGCACCGTCCCGCCTTGGCCAGCAGTTCGGCCACGCTGCGGGCGTGGACATCGGAGTTCTGGCGCAGGTCGATGGGGGCAAGGTGGAAGCCGAACACCTGCACCGCCCGCAGCAGCCGGCGCAGCCGCCCCCCGGCCAGGGCGGCGCTGCCGTTCAGCTTGAGCGAGTGGGCGAGGATCTTGAGGTCGGCGCGCAGGGCTTCGGCGCTGCCGTAGGCTTCGGCGTGGCCGATCTCGTGGCGCAGCGGCTCGACATGGTCGAGGGCGCGCTCGGTGGCGGCGAGACGGGCGTAGATGCCCGCCAGGGCGCGGCGATAGGGCTCGTCTGCCCGCTGCGGCGAATGGTCGGTGGAACGGTCGGCCAGCGTCCGCATTTCCGGCGTGACGTCCACCAGCAGATCGGAGAGCGGCAGTTGGCCGCCCAGCTCATGCACCTCGGTAAGGTAGTAGTCGATCAGGGCGGCCGACTGCAGGCGCAGCGCTTCCTGCAGGATGCCGGCGGTGACGAAGGGGTTGCCGTCGCGGTCGCCGCCGATCCAGCTACCGATGCGGAAAAACGCCGGCAGCGCCCAGATCCGGTCGGGATAGCGCTGCTGCAACAACTGGGTGGTGCGGATATAGAGGCGCGGCAATTCGCTGAAGAAAGTCTCGCGGAAGTAGCTGATGCCGTTTTTCACCTCGTCGATGACCTTGAGGCGGACCGGCCGCAGCATGCGCGACTGCCATAGCGTGAGGATGGCGTTGGCCAGTTCGCTTTCGTTGTCGGCCGCTTCTTCCGGCGTCATTTGCAGGCGTTCGCGCTGGTCGAGCAGGCGGCCGATGTCGCGGTGGTTGCGGATCAGGCTCTGGCGCTGGACTTCCGTGGGGTGGGCGGTCAGGACGGGGGCGACGAGGGCATGAGCGAAGAAGTCGGCGACGGTCTCCGGCGCGACTTTGTGGGCGGCCAGTTGGTCCAGGGCATGTTCCAGGCTGCCTTCCCGCGGCGGCGAGCCGGCCATGTCGTGGGCACGGCGGCGACGGCGGTGGTGCTCGTCTTCGGCGATGTTGGCCAGTTGCAGGAAGTAGCTGAAGGCGCGCACCACGGCCTGGGTGGTTTCGGGCGGCAGCGGGTCCAGCAGGTCCGCCAGTTCGCGGCGGCTGGCAGGGTCGCCGTCTTTTGCGAAGCGCACAGTGGTTTTGCGGACGCGCTCCACGATGTCGAATACCGCGCCGCCTTCCTGTTCGCGCACCGTATCGCCGAGGATGCGGCCCAGCAGGCGGATGTCGTCGCGCAAGGGTTCGGTGTTGGAGTCGGCGTGGGGTCGTTGTGTTGTCATGTTTGTAGTCGCTTCGCGAACGCCCGGCGACCGAGGGGGCTTGCCTCGGCCCGCGGCGGGGCTTGGATGGGAATTTGGGACTGCATGCGATCCGTTCGGTGGCGTTGTCCGCCTCAGGCCTGGGGCGAATTCGTTCAGACGGGCAGATTCGCTCGAACTGGGCGCACCCTTACGGAATATGTGCCGATGTCGGACACCGAGAGATCAGTCCCCACGATTTGTGTTCTTTTGGTCGGGTTGCCCGGAGAGCCGTTCCCGGCAAGACAAGCGGAATCGATACTGGCGCCCAATCGGGCCCGCAGGATGCAGGCGAAAATGCCGTTCCGTCAAGAACTCGGAAGCCCCCCAGCGCAGGGCGGGCTACGGAATGGACTATCCGTGATCTCCGCCCATACACAGACAGTCCTGCTTCGATCGCGAAGGCGGGGAGCCACTTGAACACTCCCCGTGCCGGCGTCACTGCACGGGCAGGCGAGCATCGGGGCCGAATCGCCGGCCCTACTCCGGCGGAGCGGCCGCAGTGGCTTGGGCCGGGCCTAACGGAATTCCGCCGCCAGGCCGCGCAGCACTTCCAGGCCAAGCTCCAGCACGGTGGATTCGGTTTCCAGGGTATAGACGACGTAGGCAGGCAGGCGGAACCGCGGGCTGTTGGCGGCCCGATGCAGGCGGCCGGATTCGAGATAGGGGGTGGCGACCCGTTCGGGCACGAAACACGCACCTCCATTGGCCAGAATCACCTGCAGGGCCACCCAGCCGATATTGGCGAGTTGCGCCGGCCGCTCCAGATCGGGATACCAGGCCAGGTGCTGGGCGTAGAAAGACGGCCCCCAGTCGATGTAGACGTAGCCGTCGTCCGGCTGCCCGTAATCCGGGTCGGTACTGAGCAGAACCAAGGTTTCATCGAACAGGCGCTCGACATGGATGGCCGTGCCATGCCTCGGGGCGTACATCAGGGCCAGGTCCATGGTTCCCTCGACCACGCGCCGCATCAGGTCATCTTCGAAACCGACTTCATTGCGGATGGATACGTCCGGCGCACGCTCGCGCATCTGGCCGGCCCAACGCGGCAGGAATCCGTCCCACAAGGCGATCCGCGAGCCCAGCGTGATGCTGGCGCTGAAACGGCTGGGTAGCCCCACATCGTGCTTGGCCTGCTCCACGGTGAGCATCAGGGTCTTGGCGTGGCGCATGAAGCGGCGGCCGGCGGGCGTCAGCACGGCACCGACCCGATTGCGCACAAAAAGTCGCGCTCCAAGCAGGGTCTCCAGGCTTTGTATGCGTGCGCTCACGGTCGACTGGGTGACGTGGATCCGGCTCGCCGCTTCGAGGAAGCTGCCGTGGGCAGCAACCGCGAGAAATGTCCGCACCTGTTCGGTATCCACCTGGGCCCCAATATCCAATCTGCGGGCGACGATCGCCCTCCGGCGTCAGATTTGGCGAATCGACGGTTTGTGCAGCCTCCGTTACCCGCCCGCTCGGTCTCCCGGCGCAAGGCGCGCGCCGTGATCCACTACGGCGAAACCGGCCCGGATTCTCTCAAAAAACCAGACCATGATTGGGGGCGACCATGAACATGAGCATCGGGATGGACAACACGGCATTGAGCCGGGCCACCGTTGCCACCGTTTTTCGCGCCGACGCAAGTTCCGTCTCGCCGACCTTCCCGGTCAGGCCCAGGATCTTCTTCTGATTCGGCCAAATCAGCACCCAGACGTTGAACAGCAGGATAGTCCCCAGCCACGAGCCTATTCCCATAGTGAGGGCGTAAAGCGGGTCGCCGCTGCCGGCCAGTCCAAGGCTGAAGACCAGCATGAAGCGGCCAGTGGCAAGCAGATGGGAAACGCCCGCGCACCAGGTCACCACCGCAGCCCAGCGAAACCAGAGCAACGCCCGCGGCACGACGTATTTGCCGATGGCGCCAGGGCCGGGCCCCGCCGTATCGGCCGCGGCGGCTGCCACCGCCGGCATCTGCACAAAATTGAAGTAGTACAACAGGCCGACCCAGATGATCCCGGCAATGATGTGCACCCAGCGCAGGAAAGCCTGATGGTTGAAGGCGAAAGCTCCGCCGCCGACGCTGAGGTGGACGAGCGCCGCCAGAAGGACGGAGAGCAGGATGCCGGCCATCCAGACACCTTTGATGGAGCTGAGCGGATTCATGTTCTGTCCTCCAGTGCAAGCGCGCCTTCGCCACCGAAAGCCGCGGAGACTTGAAAACGGCTGTCAGCCGAAACAGTGCAGGGAAAGCCCCGCAGCGCATTGGAGCCGCTCGCCGGATCGAAGCCCTCGCTGTCCATCAGGGCATTGTAGTTGGCCTGGGTGAGGTCGTAGCCGGCGAGGCCAAGATCGGGACAATCTTCCCACCAGCCGTACTGCGCGCAGACCGTATCCACCGCGATGCCGCTGGTGATGCGGGCACGGGCGCGCATCGAACCCAAGGGCGAGCGGATCACGACCCAATCGGCTTCCCCGATCCCCTTCTGCCGCGCAAGATCCGGATGCAATTCCACTAGCGGCTCGGGCTGGCGCCTGCGCAAAGACGGCTGGGCATGGTGCTGGCTGTGGCAGAAAT
>JBAWHH010000024.1:0-1782 GCA_049593715.1 Rhodocyclaceae bacterium | reverse complement strand
CGAAGGCTTCGTCGTCCTCGACACGGCCCCCACCGGCCACACCATCCTGCTGCTGGATGCGGCCGAGGCTTACCACCGGGAAGTCATGCGCACCCAGGGCGACATGCCCCCCGCCGTGCGCCAGTTGCTGCCGCGCCTGCGCGATCCGGACTTCACCCACATGGTGATCGTCACCCTGGCCGAAGCCACCCCAGTGCATGAAGCCGAACAACTGGAAGCGGATCTGCTGCGCGCCGACATCCGCCCCTGGGCGTGGGTCATCAACCAGAGCCTCGCTGCCAGCACGACGCAGGATCCGGTGCTGCGCGAACGCGGCGCCTGGGAACGCCCGTTCATCGAGCACGTGGCCGGCAAGCTGGCGAAACACGTCGCCCTGCTGCCGTGGCAGGCGGATTGAGGGAAAAGCCCCAGGGCGCATCGGCATGCCGACCTCGCCGGGGTTAGGCTGCCTCTTGACCCTGCGCTGAATGGCGGGCAGACGCGCCCAGGCGCTGGCCATCGGCACCGCCCAGATCATCGCCTGGGGCTCGTCCACCTACCTGCCGGCTTCCATCGCCGCGCCGATGGCCGCCGGGCTTGGGCTAGAGACCAGCGCCATCTTCGCCGCCTACTCCGGGGCATTGGGCCTCATGGCCGTGCTCGGACCGGCAATCGGCCGCCTCATCGACGGACACCGCGGGCGCGCGGTGCTCTGCGCCTCCAACCTGATCCTGGCTGCCGGCCTCGTCCTCCTGGCCGTCGCCCCAACGGCCTGGGCCATGGTGGCGGGCTGGACGGTGATCGGCGTCGGCATGGCGTGCGGGCTCTATGACGCCGCTTTCGCCACCCTGGTCCGGGAACAGGGCACGGCGGCGAGACCATCGATCACCGGCGTGACCCTGCTGGGTGGCTTCGCCAGCACCCTCGCCTGGCCCGTCACCGCGTGGCTGGTGAGCGCCTGGAACTGGCCCACGGCCTGCCTGGCTTGGGCTGCGGCCCATCTTTGCCTCGCCTTGCCGCTGAACTATTTCGCCATCCAGCCCGCCGCGGCCAAGACTCCGCCGTCCGGCGGGGAGGCACATCGCCCAGCGGCTCGCGGCGCCCACCCTGCGAAGCGCCGCAACTTCCTCCTGCTCGCCGTTTTCGGCGCGGCCACCGCCTTCGTCGCGTCGGCGATGTCGGCGCATTTGCCTTTGCTGTTGGGCGCGCTTGGCCTTGCGCCGGCGGCCGCCATTGCCGCCGCCGCATTGTTCGGGCCGGCGCAGGTGATGGCGCGGTTGGCGGAATTCCTGGCCGCCACCCGCCTGCGCACCGGGGCCCTCGCCACGGCACGGTGGGCGACGTTCCTGTTTCCCGCGGGCGCCGGCACGCTGCTGGCCGTCGGCGGGTCGCCCCTGGCCGCATCGCTGTTCGTGCTGCTGCATGGCGCGGGCAACGGGCTGATCACCATCGCCAAGGGCGTTTTGCCGCTGGCGCTCTTCGGGCCGCAAGGCTATGGCGTGCTGCAGGGGCGCCTGGCGGTGGTGCAGCGCGGTATGCAGGCGATCGCGCCCCTCTCTTTCGCCCTGGTCCTGGAGCGGGGCGGCGCGGCAACCGCCCTCGCCATGACGCTGGCCGTGGCGTCGCTGGCCTGGGTGGCGCTGATGCTGATCCGCCGGCCGGGGGAAGAGAACGGCTAGCAAGATGCATCGCCCTGCTTCCCGGATCAGCCGCCGAATTGGGTCAACGGAAGTCCCGCGCGTCAGCCGGCCCAACACCCGCCTCGCCCTCTGCCGCTGGAAACGCTTGACCTGCATCAAACCG
>JBAWHH010000023.1:0-2184 GCA_049593715.1 Rhodocyclaceae bacterium | reverse complement strand
TGAACGTCACGGAAGGCTTTAAAGTTCTTCAGGCGGATCGATTCGATCTTCATGGCTTAGGCCTCTGTTCTGGCAAATACACGTTGGGGTCGTGGCATTGGGTGAGTTGACTTGGCCCGCTGAAGAGGCTCCGCTGTGGGTGGCGGTTGGGATGGCTAGGTGATGGTTTCAGGCGGAAGGATTTGTTCGGCCAAGGTGGCAGAGTGCGAGGCGTCGCTGTGATTTGCGGTGGACGCAATGGGGAGGTGCAAGCGGCTACAATTTCCAAGTTTCAAAAGCGATTTCTCACGCATTCATTGTTTGCTTGCTCGGGGGCCGACTGAGAACCATCATGTCGGGGACCGCGGCATCCCGATCTTCACGTAGGCTCGTGTTCTCTGCTGCTCTCGCTGCTGCTGCGCCTTGGCCCGGTGGGTCTAGGAGCGATCATCCGCTGGAAATGTAGGCGCGAGCCGGGGAGACTGAATTGATGTCCATTGAGGCCTTGCGCTCATTGAACGTTGATTGTGGGCAACTACGTTCGCCGCGTGCCAATGGCGTGGAGGAATTCGCTGCGAAGCTGGCCGGACTGTTCAAACACCCCGGTGAACGCCTGGGTGACGACGCGCTCGTCGCCGCGGCGGTCTTCGCCGAGCAGCAGGCAGAGCTGCTCCGCCTCCACCACACACGCCGCCCCGGCGGCTTTGCCGTGGACCATCAACCCTTCGGCGATGTCCCGCGTCATCCATTCCTGGTAGGTGAAGCGGTGGCCGATGGCGTCCACCAGGCGGGCGATGCGGCCGAATCCGTGCAGGCGTCCGCCGGGCAGGTAGGCGACGTGGGCTTCGCCGCGGAATGGCACCAGATGGTGCGGGCACACGCCATGCACGGCAATGCCGCGCACCACCACCATGTCGCGGCGATCGTCGGCGAAACCTTCGCCCAGCGCTTCCGCCGGATCCAGGTCGTATCCCCCCAATAGACGCCGCTGCCAGAGTTCCCGCACGCGGCGCGCTGTCTTGCCAGTGTGCACTGTGTCCGGGAAGATGCCGCAGGCGCGCAGCAGGGCGGTCACCGCATCCTCGAACGCGGCGGGATCGAAGCTGCCTTGCCGCGGGATGCCGATGCCCCCCGCAAAGGGTGCGGCGTGATCGTCGTCGGGACAGCCGGGCATGGCGATAGCCTCGATGGTTTCGGGTTGGTCCTCCGCCCGCCCGATCAGGCCTTGAGCGGCTTGTAGCGGACGCGGTGGGGCCGGGCGCCTTCTTCGCCCAGCCGTTTGCGCTTGTCTTCTTCGTACTCGTGGTAGTTGCCGTTGAAGAACACCACCTGGGATTCATCTTCGAAGGCGAGGATGTGGGTGGCGATGCGGTCGAGGAACCAGCGGTCGTGGCTGATGACCAGCACGCAGCCGGCGAATTCGAGCAGCGCATCTTCCAGGGCGCGCAGGGTTTCCACGTCCAGGTCATTGGACGGCTCATCCAGCAGCAGTACGTTGCCGCCGGAGATCAGCGTCTTGGCCAGATGCAGGCGGCCGCGCTCGCCGCCGGAGAGGGTGCCGACGAATTTCTGCTGGTCCGACCCCTTGAAGTTGAAGCGGCCGATGTAGGCGCGGGAAGGTGTTTCGTATTTGCCGACGGTGAGGATGTCCGCGCCGCCGGAGATTTCCTCGAACACCGTCCTGTCGCCGGTGAGGGATTCCCGCGACTGGTCGACGTGGGCGATCTTGACGGTCGGGCCGACGACGATTTCCCCCGAATCCGGTTTCTCCTTGCCGGTGATCATGCGGAACAGGGTGGACTTGCCCGCGCCGTTGGGACCGATGATGCCGACAATGGCGCCGGGCGGGATGGCGAGGCTCAGGTTGTCGATGAGCAGGCGGTCACCATAACCTTTGCTCACGTCCTTGAGTTCGATGACGGAATCCCCCAGCCGCTCGGCCACCGGGATGAAGATCTCCAGGGTCTCGTTGCGCTTCTGGTATTCCTGCGAACTTAGCTCGTCGAAGCGGGCCAGGCGCGCCTTGCTCTTGGCCTGGCGGCCCTTGGGGTTCTGGCGCACCCACTCCAGTTCTTTCTTGATCGCCTTCTGGCGCGCCGATTCGCTGGATTCTTCCTGCTTGAGGCGCGCTTCTTTCTGGTCCAGCCAGGAACTGTAATTGCCCTTCCAGGGGATGCCCTGGCCGCGGTCGAGTTCGAGAATCCA
>JBAWHH010000022.1:0-16127 GCA_049593715.1 Rhodocyclaceae bacterium | reverse complement strand
ATTTCTCCAGGGGCAAAAACCTGGATCTGGAACTTGCCATCGGTCAACTTCTTGACCCGCTCGGCCATGACCTCGGCGCCGCCATAGATCGTGTCCAGGCTCTTGGGGAAACTGGAGGTGCAGCGCCATTTGATGGTGGGCTGGGACTGGGCGATCGCCGGAGCCGCGAGCGTGCCAGCGGCAAGACCGACGCCGGCGGTTTTCAGGAAAGAACGACGTTCCATCGAGTTGTCTCCTCACGTGTGGTTCTTCTGCGCCTGCCGATGCTGGCACGAAAACCGGACTGCACCGATGCAGGCGGAAAAATCTTACCCCAGGGAACTCAGTTCGTGGCTTGCGGATTGCCGCAGGCCACAGGCGCGAAAAGGCTAACTGCCGGCGACCGTCATCTGCTCCACGAGGATGGAGCCACAGTGCTTGGAGCCGCGAACCAGCACGTCGCTGCCGACTTCGACGATGTCCCGGAACATGTCGCTGAGGTTACCGGCGATGGTGATCTCATGCACCGGGTACTGGATCTCGCCGTTCTCGACCCAGAAGCCGGCGGCGCCGCGGGAGTAATCGCCGGTGACGTAATTGACGCCGTGACCAAGAAGCTCGGTAACCAGCAGACCGCGCCCCATCTCCTTCAGCATGCCGCGGAAATCGCGCCGGCCCGGCTTGACGATGAGGTTGTGGCAGCCGCCGGAGTTGCCGGTGGTCTGCATGCCCAGCTTGCGGGCGGAATAGGTGCTGAGGAAATAGCCTTCCAGGATCCCGTCGGTAACCACGTTGCGGTCCTGGGTTGCCACGCCGTCGTCGTCGAAGGGGCTGGTGGCCAGGCCCTTGGGCAGGTGGGGGCGCTCCTGGATCTCGATGGTGTCGGAAAACAGCGGCTTGCCCAGGCTGCCGGCAAGGAATGAGGACTTGCGGTACAGCGCGCCGCCGCTGGCCGCATGCACGAAATTGCCCAGCAGCGTGGCGGCAAGCGGCGCCTCGAACAGCACTGGAATCTTCGCCGTGCCCATCTTGCGCGCCCCGAGCCGCGCCAGGGCGCGGCGCGCGGCATAGTCGCCGATGGCGTCCGGCGACGCCAGATCGGCGCCATCCCGCCGGGTGCTGTACCAGTCGTCGCGCTGCATGTTGTCGCCTTCGCCGACGATGACGGCGCAGGAAATGTAGTGGCGCGACGTCGGGTAGCCCCCCGAGAAACCAAGACTGTTGGCGCAGACGAAGTGGGATTCCTGGGTGGAGACCGTGGCCCCTTCCGAATTCGTCACCATGGGGCTGACCGCGAACGCCGCCGCTTCGCAGCGCTTCGCCACGCTGATCGCCTGGGCAACGGAAAGCGGCCAGGGGAAGTACAGCTTCGGCTCCTCGTACTGCTTGGCGAGCAGGCCCTCTTCCGGCAGACCGGCGCAGGGGTCGGGCGCAGTGAAGCGGGCGATGGAAATGGCGGCGTCCACCGTCGCCCGCAGCGCATCCCGGCTGAAATCGGAACTGCTGGCATACCCGCGCTGGTGTCCGAGATAAATCGTGACGCCGATCCCCTTGTCGCGGTTGTACTCGATGGTTTCCACCTCACCCTTGCGCACCGTCACGGATTGGCCGAAGCCTTCGGAGACATCGGTCTCGCAAGCTGCGGCGCCACGCAGGCGCGCATAGTCGAGGATCTCCGCCGCGATCTCGCGCAACCGGTCCTGAGAGAAGGTGAATCCGGAATCGGACATGGGGACAGGTTTCCGGGGAAAGCTATAATTCTATCTTCTTTGAGAGGTTTTCATGTCCCGCTTCATCTCCCCCGAACCAATCGAGGCCCCGGATCGCCCGAGCAAATCCCAGCGCAAGCGAGACATGCACGAATTGCAGGATCTCGGGGAAAAGCTGGCGCAGATGTCGCGCGACCGTCTGGCCAAGGTGGATCTGCCCGAAGGGCTGCGTCGAGCCATCGAGGACGTCCAGCGCATCACCAAGCACGAGGCACGGCGGCGCCAGATGCAGTACATCGGCAAGCTGATGCGCGACGTCGATCCCGAACCGCTGCGCGAAGCCATCGACGTCCTGGAAGGACGCTCTGCGGCGGAAACGGCGCGCCTGCACCGCGTGGAGCGGTTGCGGGACCGTCTGCTGGAGGATGAAGCGGTGCTGACCGAAATTGGCCGCGACCATCCGGGCGCCGACCTGCAGAAACTCGCCCAGTTGCGGCGCAACGCATTGAAGGAACAGGAACAGGCGCGACCGCCGCGGGCATTCCGCGAACTATTCCGGGCGCTGCGGGATCTCGGCGGGAGCGGCGCCGCGCCGAACCTGGCCGACGATTTCGCCGAGGAAGGGCAGGCGTCGAACTAGGCCGCAGACGGTTATGCCGCAGAGCGAACCTCATCCACTGACCGGGCTTGCCGCGGACGAACTGCTCGTTGGCCTGGTCTCCGTGTCCGACCGCGCCTCCCAGGGCACCTATCGGGACGAAGGCATTCCCGGGCTGAAAGACTGGCTGCAGGCGGCGCTTGCCAGCCCGTGGCGGGCGGAAGAGCGCCTGATACCCGACGATCGTCCCACCATCGAGCGGACCCTGATCGAGTTGTGCGACGTCACCGGCTGCCATCTGGTGCTGACCACCGGCGGCACCGGGCCGGCGCCCAGAGACGTTACCCCGGACGCGACCTTGGCCGTGGGCGACAAGGAGATGCCCGGCTTCGGCGAGCAGATGCGCCAGATCAGCCTGGCGTTCGTGCCGACGGCGATCCTTTCGCGGCAGACCGCCGTGATCCGCGGCAAGACGCTGATCATCAATCTTCCCGGCCAGCCGAAATCCATCCGCGAAACCCTGGAAGGGGTGAGGGACGGCGAAGGCGCGCAGCGGGTATCGGGAATCTTTGCCGCGGTGCCCTACTGCATCGACCTGATCGGCGGCCCCTACGTCGAAACCCACGACTCGGTAATCCAGGCGTTTCGGCCGAAATCGGCGCGGCGCCCACCGCGGCCCTAGCCCGGGAACAGCCCGGCCCCCCCGGCTTGGACTGCAAAGCACCCAGGCCGAAGCTCATCAACCCCACATTGGCGCAATCCATGGAACCCGCCTCGGCAGTCGAAGTAGAAACTGGCCCCCAGCCCCAGGCTGCGATCATCTGGCTCCACGGACTAGGCGCCGACGGCCACGATTTCGAGCCGGTCGCCGGTGAACTGGCCATCGAGAGCCTGCCGCCGCTGCGTTTCGTGTTTCCCCACGCCCCGATGCGGCCGATCACCGTCAATGGCGGCATGACCATGCGCGGCTGGTACGACATCACCAACATCGACTTTCGCGAACGACAAGAAGACGAGGCCGGCATCCGCGATTCGGCACGGCAAGTGACGGCACTGATGGCGCGGGAGAACGAGCGCGGCATCGACGACAGCCGCATCGTGCTGGCGGGTTTCTCCCAAGGCGGCGCCATCGCCCTGCATGCCGGGCTGCGTCACCCGCGCCGGATTGCCGGAATCCTCGCCCTGTCGACCTATCTGCCGCTTTCGGCCACGCTGCCGGCGGAAGGCCACCCGGCCAACCGGAGCACACCCATTTTCATGGCCCACGGCTGGGGGGACGCGGTGATCCCGTTCGACCTTGCCCAGCTTTCGGCGCGGTCCCTCACGCAGGCCGGCTTCTCCGTGGACTGGCACGCCTACCCAATGGAACACAGCGTGTGCCAGGAGGAACTCAACGCCATTGGCCAGTGGCTGGCGAAGGTGCTGTGACGGCCAGACGCGGGATCCGTTCGATAGAATCCGCCGGTTAGAACAACGGCAGGACTCCACCCCATGCAGCAATACCTCGACCTGATGCGCCACGTCCTGCAACACGGACAGCGCAAGGAGGACCGCACCGGAACGGGTACGCTGTCCGTGTTCGGCTGGCAGATGCGCTTCGATCTGGCCGCCGGTTTCCCGCTGACGACCACCAAAAAACTGCATACCCGGTCGATTTTCCACGAACTGCTGTGGTTCCTGCGCGGCGACACGAACATCGCCTATCTGAAGCAGAACGGCGTGTCGATCTGGGACGAATGGGCGGATGAGAACGGCGAACTCGGGCCGGTGTACGGCGCCCAGTGGCGGGCCTGGCCGGCGCCGGACGGGCGCCAAATCGACCAGATCGAACAATTGCTGGAGGGTTTGCGGCGCAACCCCGATTCGCGCCGCCACATCGTCTCGGCGTGGAATCCGGCGGAGGTGGACAAGATGCGCCTGCCGCCCTGCCATGCGCTGTTTCAGTTCTACGTCGCGGGCGGGCGACTGTCCTGCCAGTTGTATCAGCGCAGCGCCGACATTTTCCTTGGCGTTCCCTTCAACATCGCATCTTACGCGCTGCTGACGATGATGATTGCCCAGGTGTGCAATCTTCAGCCGGGCGAGTTCGTGCACACTCTCGGCGATGCCCATATCTATGCCAACCATCTCGAGCAGGCCCGACTGCAGTTGTTCCGGGAGCCGCGCCCTCTCCCAATATTGAAATTGAACCCCGGGATCAAGGATCTCTTCGCCTTCCGCTTCGACGACATTGCCATTGAAGGCTACGTCCCCCATCCCCACATCCCGGCGCCCGTCGCGGTGTAAACACCCGAAAGCGGGGCCCGGCAACCCTATCGGCCAGGCGGGTTGAACAGCCGGCCGGCCCATGCCAAAAGCAGGTTTTTATGGTAATTTTCGGCGCGCCTCGATAGGTCCGGCAATCACAGACTACAGATAATCGGAGAGATTCCACTATGGCAACACGCACCACCAAGACCAAGGCCGACGCTGGGGAAACGGCTGAAGCCAAAGCCCCGGCAACGAAAGCCAAGAAGGCCACGACCACCGAAACGGCGAAGAAGACAACTGCTGGCGCCGCCGCGGAAAAGGCCACGGCAAGCAAGCCGGCAAGCACCCGTGCCACGAGTTCGGCCGCCAAAGCGGCGCCGGTTGCGGAAGCTCCGGCCGCCGAGGCCGTCCCCAAAGCCGCCAGCACGAAGAAAGCCGCCGTGACCAAACCCGCCGCTGCGACGGCGCCCCAGGTCACACCGGAACAGCGTCGGCAGTACGTGGCCGAAGCAGCCTACTTCATTGCCGAACGTCGCGGATTCGCCGGCGGTACCGATCATCAGGACTGGCTCGAAGCCGAGATGTTGATCGACCGCATGTTGTCCGGAAGCGCGTCACACTGATTTGCGGCGCGGGGAGCGGGCGCGGCGCCCAGATCCTGCAGGCAGGCAATCGGCCCGGCCCACTAGCAAGCCAAGCGGTGGACTGGCACCATAGGCAATGATCCAGGCCCATGCCCGAAGGCTCCAGCGCCTCCCGCGTCAGCGGCTAGTTCACGCCGGTGCCGTAGCGTCATCGCTGGATACGTAGAGCCGGCAGCCTGGCGGGGCAACTCGCCGTACCTCTGAATCCCGCTGCGGTCGTTCGGGCCGGGCCGCCCAGAATGTGTGTGGGGAGGGGCACGCGGATGTCATCGCTTCCCGGCCACGGCAAAGGCGCTTGGTTCGAACCGTCTCCTGCGGACGCCGCCCGGTAGGGTGGCGGGAGCGCCCGCCTTGACGGCAACACTTGCCGGATTTTGCACGGCCGGAACCGCGTCGCGCGACCGGCTCGCTTATCCCACGTTCCATCGAAAAAAAACACAAAGGGAACGAATAACTTAAGAGAATCCAAAGTATTCTCAGTGCTGTCGCATGCCTTTATTGTAGTTCGGAGGGGGATCAGCAATGGATAGCGACCAAGTCTATATGGGTTCGACCCGATCTTCGGCGTCGCCCGACCCGCGGCATGTCAGCCATCTCACCAAGGTCACGTTCGCTCTGGTGCTGGCCGGAGGGAGAGGCAGCCGATTGAAGCAGTTGACCGACTGGCGCGCCAAACCAGCGGTCCCTTTCGGCGGCAAATTCCGCATCATCGATTTCACCCTGTCCAACTGCGTCAATTCCGGTATCCGGCGCATCGGCGTCGCCACGCAGTACAAAGCGCACAGCCTGATCCAGCATCTGCAGCGCGGCTGGAGCTTCCTCGACGGCCGCTTCCACGAATTCATCGAGTTGCTGCCGGCGCAGCAGCAGATCGAGGAATCCTGGTACCAGGGCACCGCCGACGCGGTGTTCCAGAACCTCGATGTGATCCGCCGCAACCGCCCCGAGTACGTGGCGATCCTCTCCGGAGACCACATCTACAAGCAGGATTACGGCCGCATGCTGGCGGACCACGTCGCCAACCAGGCCGATTTGTCCATCGCGTGCCTGGAAGTGCCACGCGAAGAAGCCACGGATTTCGGCGTGATCGCGGTGGACGAGAAGCACCGCATCACCAGTTTCCTGGAGAAACCCGCGTCACCCCCCACCATGCCCGGCAAACCGGACAAGTCCCTTGCCAGCATGGGCATCTATATTTTCAACGCCGAGTTTCTCTACGAACAGTTGATCCGGGACGCGGACGACCCCCACTCTTCCCATGATTTCGGCAAGAACCTGATCCCGCACATCTTGCCGCGCTATCGCGCGTTCGCCCATCCGTTCGCGAAAAGCTGCGTCGGCATGACCGGGGAAGAGCCGTATTGGCGCGACGTGGGTACCCTGGACGCCTATTGGGAAGCGAATATGGAGCTGACCAAGGTGCTGCCGGAGTTGAACCTCTACGATACCGAATGGCCGATTTGGACGTATCAGGAACAGCTTCCCCCCGCCAAGTTCATTTTTGACGACGATGCGCGCCGTGGCATGGCCATGGATTCGATGGTCTCCGGCGGCGACGTGATTTCCGGCGCCACGGTGCGCCGTTCGCTCCTGTTCTCGAACGTGCGGGTGAATAGCTATGCGTCGGTGGAGGATTCGGTGATCCTGCCGGACGTCGACATCGGGCGCCGCGCCATCCTGAAGAAAGTGATCGTGGACAAGCGCTGCCGCATTCCGGAAGGCATGGTGGCTGGCGTCAATCCCGAAGAGGACCGCCGCCGCTTCTACGTCAGCGAGAAAGGGGTAACGCTCATCACGCCCGAGATGCTGGGCCAGCGCGTCCACCAGGTCCGCTGACGGGCCGTCCACTACGAATCGTCGCGAGCGGGACACCCCATGGCTGCGCAATCCAAACTGGATCTGGTCCTCGTCTGGCACATGCATCAGCCCGATTATCGCGATCGGGTTTCGCGCGATCATCCTGGGGAGTACATGCTGCCCTGGGTGTATCTCCATGCGATGAAGGACTACGCCGACATGGCGGCGCACCTGGAGCGGCACCCGCGGATGCGGGCCGTGGTGAATTTCGTGCCCGTTCTGGTCGAGCAGATCCAGGACTACATCGAGCAGTTTGCCGGCGGAAACTTTCGCGATCCCCTGCTGCGGCTGCTGGCCAAGCCGGATTACGCAAATCTCTCCCGGGAGGAACGCCGTCTCGCGCTGGAAAGCTGCTTTCACGCCAACCACCCGACGATGCTCGACCCCTTTCCGGGATACAAGCGGCTGCATGGGCTCTACCTGCATCTTGCCGCCCAGGAAACGAGCGCCCTCGACTATCTTGGCAGTGCTTTCTTCGAAGATCTCGTCACCTGGTATCACCTGGCCTGGTTCGCGGAGTCCGAGCGCCGCCGCGAACCGGTGCTGGCCCAGATGTTCGCCAAGGGGAGAGGGTTCGACCATCAGGACCGGCTCCGCCTCGTCGAATTGATCGGCGGGCTGCTGAAGAACCTCCTGCCCCGTTTTCGTACCCTGGCCGAATCGGGGCGGATCGAATTGTCCGCCACACCCTACAGCCACCCGCTGGCCCCGCTGCTGATCGACCTGAAAAGCGGGCGCGATGCGGTGCCGGAAATGTCGCTGCCCGCAACGGAAGCGTATCCGGGAGGGCGTTCGCGCACGGCAAACCAGATCGAGCGCGCCCGCACGGTCCACACCAAGACCTTCGGCAGCCCTCCCCACGGCATGTGGCCGGCGGAAGGCGCCCTATCGACGGCCCTGTTGCAGATTTTCGCCAACCAGGGCATCCAGTGGGCCGCCAGCAGCGAAGCGGTCCTCGCCAACAGTCTCCGGCGCGCGGGCGACGGCAAGCTACCCCCACGCGCCCAATACCTCTACCGCCCCTACCGATTGGCGGCGGCGCCGGGCGTCACCACGTTTTTCCGTGACGAGCGCTTGTCCGACCTGATCGGTTTCGAATACGCAAAATGGCACGGCCGCGACGCGGCGGGGCACTTTCTGGCTCAACTGGAGGCGATCCGCAACGAAGCGCCGGCGGGGGAAACGCCCCTGGTCTGCGTCATCCTGGACGGAGAAAACGCCTGGGAGTACTACCCGTACAACGGCTACTTCTTCTTCGACGCGCTTTATTCGGCATTGTCAGACAGCCCGTCCATTCGGGTGACGACCTTCAATGAATACCTCGGCCGCCATCCGCAGCACTATGGCACCCTGCCGGCCCTGGTCACGGGCAGTTGGGTGTACGGCACGTTGTCGACCTGGGTCGGCGATCCGGACAAAAACCGCGCCTGGGATCTACTCTGCGCCGCCAAACAGAGCTACGACCTGGTCATGGCGGGTAGCACGCTGAGCGCCGAAGCCCGCCACGCGGCGGAACAGCAATTGGCGGTATGCGAGAGTTCCGACTGGTTCTGGTGGTTTGGCGACTACAACCCCCAGACCGCGGTGGCCAGTTTCGACCGGCTGTTCCGTCTCAACCTGCGGCGTCTTTACGAACTGCTCAACCTCCCACCACCGGCGAAGCTGGAAGAACCTCTGAGCCGCGGCACCGCGGCGAGCCAGGCTGCCGCCGCGGGAACCATGCGCAGAGCCAGTTAGGGCAGCCAGCGCCCGGCGTTGATTCCTGCCGCGCGAGGGGCACGAAGATTACCCGCCAGATTCCTGGGCGGAAACCACGGTAGCTAGGGCTCGGGGGAGCAACCACCTCTGTGGCCACGCTTTGATCGCAGTCAACCAGAGATCGAACGAACAAGCACGAATGAGATGACCCAGACCACTACCCTGCTACTCGGCGTCCACGCCCACCAACCCGTCGGCAATTTCCCCGAGGTCATCGACGAAGCCCACGAGCGCTGCTACCGCCCGTTCCTGGCAACGATGCACCGCTACCCGGATTTCCGCTTCGCTGCACACTTTTCCGGCTGGTTGCTGGACTACCTGCAGCAAAAGTTTCCCCAGGACATGGCCCTGCTGAAGGAGATGGTGCAGCGCGGACAGGTGGAAATGTTCAGTTCCGGCCACTGTGAACCGGTCCTGGCGGCCATCCCCAGCCGTGACCGCATCGGCCAGTTGCGGCTGGCGGCGGACAAGATCGAAGGGGGATTCGGCCGGCCGCCGGTCGGTGCATGGCTCACCGAGCGGGTGTGGGAATCGACCGTGGTACCGAGTCTGGCTGATTCGGGCATCCGCTATGTGGCGGTGGACGACTACCATTTCCTCTGCACGGGCAAGACGGGTTCCGAGCTGGACGGCTTCTACACCACGGAGGAAGACGGGCGCAAGATCGATCTGTTTCCCATCTCCGAAGCGCTGCGCTACCGGCTGCCGTTCGCCCCGGCGCGCGAAACCCTCGGGTACCTGGAAAACCTGGCGGACCAGGGACAGGCGGCGGCGATCTACTTCGACGACATCGAGAAGTTCGGCATCTGGCCGGAAACGTACGAATGGGTGTACGAGCAGCGTTGGCTGGAACACTTCGTCGAGGGAGTGCTGCGCTCCGGAAAGATCACCACAGCCACCTTCCACCAATTCCACCAGGCCCATCGCACGCGGGGCATCGTCTATCTGCCCACCGCGTCCTATATCGAGATGAACCAATGGACGCTGCCGGCGGCGGCGGCGGATGAGTTCGACAAACTCCTGGGTAGGGAAAAAGACGCCGGCCGCTTCGAACGCACCAAGCCCTTCGTGCGCGGGGGGATCTGGCGAAACTTCTTCAGCCGCTATCCCGAGTCGAACTGGATGCACAAGCGCATGCTGCAGTTGTCCCGCCGGCTGGAGGATGTTCCCGTACGCCACCGCCAAGCGCCCTTGTACCAGTCGCTTTACTGCGCCCAGGCCAATGATGCCTATTGGCATGGGCTGTTCGGCGGCCTCTACCTCCCCCATCTGAGGCGGGCGATCTGGAACAACCTCCTCGAACTCGAAGAATCCCTCGACGCCATCACCCCGCGGCCGCCGCTCACCCGCGCCGACATCGACTGCGATGGGCGGGAAGAGCTGTTCCTGCACAATGCCCATTTGCAAGTCGCCGTCCGGCTCGACGGCCAGGCCGCGCCGCTGGAATTCGACAGCTATCCGTTGCGCCATAACTTTGGCGACACGCTGAGACGCACCCGCGAGCATTACCACGGGCGGCTGGATCACGTTGCCGACACGCCGCGCACCAGCAGCAGCGGCATCGCCTCCGCCCACGACCGCGTGCAGTTCAAGCACACCGTGGTCAGCGCGGACCTGGTGATCGACGACCGCCCGCGCGCCCTGATGGTGGATGTGCTGGAGCAGGCGGGACTGCCGGCAAAGGCGCTGGACACCTTCGAACTCGCGCAGGCAAACGCGCCGCTGCACCTGCTGCACTTCTCGGCCAAGATCGCCGACCTCCAGGTGGACAAGAAGATTTCCCTGGACGGCGCCCGCTTGGTCACCCAGTGGGTTGCGCGCTTCGCCGGCAAGGGCGGGGCCCGTTACGCAACGCGGATCAACCTCGCCATGCCGAGTTGCGACGGCTTCGCCGGACGCTATCGGCTGGAGGACGGCTCGATTCCCGGCGGCTTCGGCCAGCGCATGTCAGCGAATGAGTGCAGCCGGCTGCGCCTGGAGGACGAGGTGCTGGGAGGTGCCTTGGTCCTGCAGGCGAGCCGGCCGGTCCGCCTGGCTGCCGCTCCGTACCACACGGTATCCCTCTCCGAAGCGGGTTTCGAAAAGATCATGCAGGGCGTCTGCCTGGATCTGAGCTGGGAACTGCAGGAAACACCTGCGGATGTGACGATCTCGATCGAGGTCATTCCCAACCGCTGATGCGTTCCGGCATGGGCGATCTCGGTCGCCCGTCGCCATGGCGCAACAAGGGCGGCGAGCGCTTTCCCGATCGACTCGGGTGATACCATTGTTTCCGATCTCAACGGAGAACATCGCAGTGACCCGCACCACCGAGCCGCTGACCGAGGAGAAGACGAAGAAGATGGCAGAGATCGGCAGCCGATCGGCTGTGGCCGTTGTTTTCAGTACCGGGGCACCGTCCCTAGCAGGCCCACGAGGTGCCACGCCAAACAGGAAAATTGCAGGCTCGGACTCGATTACTGAACGGGGGCCGGGGTACGGCATCGGCTCCCTTCGGCACACCGGTTCGCTCGGGGGCGCAGCCCTAGCCTAGTCGCCCATCACCCAAGGAGGCGCCGCGGAAAAACCTTCCGCAGCGAAAGGACAGACCATGCCCGGAACCGCATTCCAACTCGAAGTCAATCCGCAACTGCCGGTTCGTCTCGCCCGTCTGGAGGAACTGGCCAACAACCTCTGGTATAGCTGGGATCGGCCGACCCGCACCCTGTTCGCCCGCCTCCATCCGGGCCTGTGGCAGACCGTCGGCCATGCGCCGAAAGCGTTTCTCAAGCGGATCGACCAGCAGCGGCTCATCGACGCCGCCGACGACCCCATCTTCCTCGGCACCTACAACCGGGTGTTGTCGGCCTACGACACTTACCACAACGAACCGATGCGCCACAGCGGCGCGGAGCGCCTGCGCCAGTCCGATCTGGTGGCGTACTTCTGCGCCGAATTCGGTTTCCACGAGAGCCTGCCCATCTATTCCGGCGGCCTCGGCATCCTCGCCGGCGACCACTGCAAGGCCGCCAGCGACATGCGGCTGCCCTTCATCGGCGTCGGGCTGCTCTACCGCCAAGGCTATTTCAGCCAGACGATCGACTCGGAAGGCCGCCAGAACGCCTACTACGGCGATTCCGATTTCGATGATCTGCCCATCACGCCGGTAACCAGTGCGGACGGTGCGGAAACCCGTGTTCCCGTGGAAATGCTCGGGCGCACGGTGATCGTCAAAGTATGGGAAGCGCGGGTAGGCCATGTTCACCTGTACCTTCTCGACACGGATCTGGACGAGAACACGCCCCACGACCGCGACATTGCCCACCGCCTTTACGGCGGCGACCGCCATACCCGCATCGAGCAGGAAATCATCCTTGGCGTCGGCGGCGTGCGCGCCCTGCGGGCCATGGGCCACAAGCCGACCGCGTGGCACATCAACGAAGGGCACGCCGCGTTCCTGATTCTCGAACGTATGCGGGAGCTGATCAGCCAGGGACTGGGCTTCGCGGCTGGGCTGGAGGCGGTGGCGGCCAACACCGTCTTCACCACCCACACACCGGTACCGGCGGGCCACGACCATTTCAGCGAAGACATGATCCGGCGCTACTTCGACCACTACTGCGTGGAGATGAAGATGCGGCCCGAGGAACTGATGGCCCTGGGCCGTGCCGACGGGAGCGGCGATTTCAACATGACTGCGCTGGCGGTGCGCGGTTCGCGTTTCCAGAACGGCGTATCGCGCATCCACGGCGGCGTCTCGGCGGAAATCCTCTCCCACCTGTGGCGGCAGGTCGAACCGGAGGAAAACCCGGTCACCTACGTCACCAACGGCGCGCACGTGCCCACCTTCCTCGCCGAGGACTGGCACGAAATGTTCGACCGCTTTCTCGGCCCCGGCTGGAGCCAGCGCCTGACGGACCAGTCGTGCTGGGACGGCATCCACTCGATCCCCGATCAGCTTTTCTGGAGCGTGCGCCAGTCCCTCAAATCCCAGATGCTGCACCTGGTGCGCACCCGCATCGCCGAACAGCACCTGCGCAACCAGGGTTCGGAAGCGCACCTTGACCGCATGCTGCGGCTCGCCGACCCCGCCAACCCGAACGTGCTGACCATTGGCTTCGCCCGCCGCTTCGCGACCTACAAGCGCGCCAACCTGCTGCTGGAGAACGTGCAGTGGTTGCGCGAGATCGTTTCCAATTCGAAGCGGCCGGTGTTGTTCATCTTCGCCGGCAAGGCGCACCCGGCGGACGTTCCCGGCCAGGAAATGTTGCGCCGGGTGTCCGAAGTCTCGCGCATGCCCGAATTCGAAGGCAAGATCCTGCTGGTGGAAGGCTACGACCTGCGTCTGGCACGACGCCTGGTTTCCGGCGTGGACGTCTGGCTCAACAATCCGGTTTATCCGCTGGAGGCCTCCGGCACGTCGGGCATGAAAGCCGCTTTCAACGGCGTGCTCAACTTGTCCGTGCTCGATGGCTGGTGGGGCGAAGGCTACAACGGCAAGAACGGCTGGGGCGTCAAACCGGCTTCCGATGCGCTGGATGAAGGCCGGCGCAACCAGGAAGAAGCGCGCACGATGTACGAACTGCTCCAGGACAGCATCATTCCCCAGTACTACAACCTCGGCCCCATGGGCTTTTCGCCCGGCTGGGTGCAGATGGCCAAGAATTCCATCGCCTCGCTGCTGCCGCGATTCAACACCGCCCGCATGCTCGGGGAGTACGTCGGAAAGTCTTACCTGCCGGCATCGCAGCAGTGGCGTCGCTTCAGCCAGGACAATTTCGCTGGCGCCCAGGAACTCGCGCTGTGGAAAGCCAAGGTGCGAACCGCCTGGAACGACGTCAAACTGCAACGCCTGGATACGTCCACCCGTCGCATCAGTTTCGGCGACTCGGTGCGCTTCGAGATCGCGGCGAGCCTGAACGGCCTCTCCCCCGAGGACGTGACGGTGGAAGTCCTGGTGGGCCGCCCTTCCCGCAGCGGCCAGTTGCGCGCGCCACGGCGCTATACCATGGATTATTCCGGGCGTACCCAGGGGAACGCGTTCCTCTACGAACTGGAATTGACGCCGGAAATGTGCGGCAAGATCGAATATCGCTTCCGCGTGTACCCCGCTCACGAATTGCTGACCCATCCCTTCGAACTGGGCATGATGGTCTGGCTGTGAGACTCCCCCACGGGTCGTTGCCGGCCGCCGGCAAGGCGGTCGCACTCCCGTTTTCGACGGTTCCACCGGCCATCGCCGCCCCTCGGAACCACCATCAGGAGAAGTGAATGAAGGCCCTGTTTCTCACCAACGAATATCCGCCCAACATCTACGGCGGCGCCGGAATCCACGTCGAGTATCTGACGCGGGAGCTGGCCAAGTTGATGAGCGTGGAAGTGCGCTGCTTTGGCGATCAGTCGGTGCAGGGGTCCAGTCTGTCGGCCCAGGGTTATCAGATCGATCAGACGCGGTTCGCCAAATGCGACCCGAAGCTCAAATCCCCGCTGTCCGCGTTCAGCAACTGCATCCAATTTAACGCCGACCCCATCGACGCCCAGTTGGTCCATTGCCACACCTGGTACACCCATTTCGGCGGAGTCCTCGCTAAGACGGGCTATGGCATTCCCCTGGTCATCTCCACCCACTCGCTGGAGCCGCTGCGCCCGTGGAAGCGGGAACAACTCGGTCTCGGCTACGACCTCTCGACCTGGGTCGAGAGGACCGCGCTCGAAATGGCGGATTCCATCATCGCCGTCTCCAAGGGCATGAAGGATGACGTGTTGCGGCTGTTCGACATCGATGAGAGCAAGATCACCGTGATCAGCAACGGTATCGACACCGACGAGTTCAAACCGGTGGCGAGCACCAAAGGCCTGGAACGGTACGGCATCGACCCGAATCGGCCCTATGTCCTGTTCTTCGGCCGCGTGACCCGGCAAAAAGGGATCATTCACCTGGTCAACGCCATCAAGTACATCAACGACGAAGTACAGATCGTGTTGTGCGCCGGACAGCCGGACACCCCGGAAATCGGGCGGGAGATGGCGGACGCGGTGAAAGCCGTCCAGCAGACCCGGAAACACGTCGTCTGGATCAGCGAGTGGGTGGACCAGCAGGCCAAGATCGAGCTTTATTCCCACGCCGCGGTGTTCTGCTGCCCGTCGATCTACGAACCGTTCGGCATCATCAACCTCGAAGCGATGGCCTGCGCCACCCCCGTGGTGGGCAGCGCCGTGGGTGGCATCCCGGAAATCATCGTGCACGGCGAAACGGGCTATCTGGTGCAGTTGGAACAGCACCAGGAAAGCCCCTTCGAAGCGGTGGACCCCGACCGTTTCTCCCGCGACCTCGCTGACAGCATCAACAAGATCGTCGCCGACAAGACGCTGCGGGACGCCATGGGTGCGGCCAGCCGCAAGCGGGCCGAGGCCATCTTCAGTTGGAAATCCATCGCCCAGCAGACCCTGGCGTTGTATCAAACACTCGTGTAATACCTTGCGGGGCAGGAGGAATCCTGCCCCGGAAACCTCCAGCAGTCCGACGCCGCTTGCCGATACCTGGGCTTTCGCGAGCGACGTCTTGAGTCGCCCCCGCGCCTCGATCGGCTGACGCGCTGAACCCGCCGGCCCCGCACGAAGCAGTTCAGCGGCGGCGCCGTCACTCCGCATCACATCTCCTTGCCTGTCCCACGAAGTCGCAAGTCCGGGCCGGTCGGCTGCCGGGCTCAGGGAAGGCACAGCGTTTCATCGGTGACGTTTCCGACTGGATCGCTTCCCGGCAATGCTCGTTGCGCAAAGCGGGAGTTCGCTACGCGAAGTGCGGACAAAGCCCAGCTCAATCATTGGTTAAACCTAAAGGTACTTAGAGGCGATCCGTTGAAAGCCCCCGTGACCGAAGTTTTGGATGCTTGGGGAGGACGATCGATGGCGGCACCAGAGACAAAAGAAGTGGCACCCAGCCGGCTTGAGGTAGAGGAAGAACTCACGATCTACCACGCGGCGCAGCTGAAGGAAGCGTTGCTGGCGGGGCTGTCCCAGGGCGAAGCGCTCGAAGTGGACCTCTCGCAGGTAGCCGAGATCGACAGCGCCGGCGTGCAGTTGCTGGTGCTGCTCAAACGGGAGGCGGCGGCCGCGGGCAAACGCCTGAGCCTGGTCGGGCACAGCCCGGCGGTGCTGAGTGTGCTCGACCTGTACAACATGAGCGGCTACTTCGGCGATCCGCTCGTGATTTCCTCCCGGCCCAGTGCCCAACCCTGATCCTGCTGCCACCATGGAACTCGACGCCGCCTGCCAGACCTACATCGCGGAGAGCCGCGACCTGCTGCAAACCCTCGAAGACCTGCTGCTGCAGGCCGAACAGGGCGCTGCCGA
>JBAWHH010000021.1:0-4144 GCA_049593715.1 Rhodocyclaceae bacterium | reverse complement strand
AGGCGCTGCACAACACCGAACAGAAGCTGCGGCTGTTTATCGAGAATGCCCCGGCCGCCATCGCCATGTTGGACCGGGAGATGCGTTACCTCTTCGTCAGCCGGCGCTGGCTGGCGGACTACCGCCTTGAGGGGGGCGACATTGCGGGGCGCAGCCACTATGAAGTCTTCCCCGAAATCCCGGAACGCTGGAAAGAAATCCACCGCCGCTGCCTGGCCGGGGCAACGGAGCGTTGCGAGGAGGATGAATTCGTTCGCGCGGACGGCAGGACAGACTGGGAGAAATGGGAAATCCGCCCCTGGTACGACGAGACCGGCGAGATCGGCGGCATCATCATCATGTCCGAACTGATCACCGCCCGGAAAGAAGCCGAAGTCAGCCTGAAGAATCTGGCGGAGGACATGGCGGCGACGATTCAGGCCATTCCCGACCTGATGTTCGAACTGGACGCCGACGGCCGGTACCTGGCAGTGAAGGCGGGCCAGGGCCACCTGCTGGCCGCGCCGGATAGTGACCTGCTCGGACAAACCGTGCGCGACGCTTTGCCGGCGGAGGCGGCCCAAACCGTTTACGCCGCCCTGGATGCGGCGGGGCGCTCAGGTAGCGACTACGGACGCGTGATCCGATTGGCTTTGCCCGAGGGTGAGCGCTGGTTCGAGCTTTCGGTGGCGCGCAAGGCCGGCGCCCCCGGCGAAGGCCAGCGCTTCGTCATGCTGTCGCGGGACGTCACGGGGCGGATGAGTGCCGAGGCGCAGTTGCGCAAGCTTTATCTCGCCGTCGAGCAGAGCCCGGCAAGCGTCGTCATCACCGACCTGAGCGGCGACATCGAGTATGTCAATGAAGCTTTCTCGCGCGTGACCGGCTATGCACCGGAGGAAGTGATCGGCCGCAATCCGCGCGTTCTAAGTTCGGGAAAGACGCCACCCGAGACTTTCGCTTCGATGTGGGGGGCCTTGGATCGGGGCGAAACCTGGCAAGGGGAGTTCTGCAACCGGCGGAAGAGCGGCGAGGAGTTTTTCGAACTCGCCACCATCACCCCGATACGCGAGCCCGACGGGCGCATTACGCACTATGTGGCCATCAAAGAAGACATCACAGAGAAGAAGCGCCTGGGCGAGGAACTGGAACGGCACCGCCACCACCTGGAAGATCTTGTCGCCGAACGCACCACCCAGTTGGCGGACGCCCGTTCCCGCGCCGAGGCCGCCAGCGTGGCCAAGAGCGCCTTCCTGGCCAACATGAGCCATGAGATCCGCACCCCGATGAACGCGATCGTCGGGCTGACCAACCTGCTGCAGCGGGCGGGTCCGACGCCCGAGCAGGCGCTGCGGCTGGGCAAGATCGACGCCGCGGCCCGCCATCTGCTCGCCATCATCAACGACGTGCTGGACTTGTCGAAGATCGAGTCGGGCCGGCTCGAACTGGAGCGTACCGACTTTGCCCTCGACGGCTTGTTCGACCACGTGCGGTCTCTCATTGCCGGTCAGGCCGAGGCGAGGGGCTTGGCGGTGACGCTGGAGACAGAGGGCATGCCGCCCTGGCTGCGGGGCGATCCGACCCGATTGCGCCAGGCGCTGTTGAACTATGCCGGCAACGCCGTGAAATTCACTGAGCGCGGCGCCATCGTTCTACGGGCCCGCCTGCTCGAAGAGTCCGGGGACGAACTGCTGGTGCGCTTCGAGGTTCAGGACAGCGGGGTCGGCATCGCCCCGGACACGCTGCGCCGGCTGTTCGAGGTTTTCGAGCAGGCCGATGTGTCCACCACGCGGAAGCACGGCGGTACGGGCTTGGGTCTGGCGATCACGCGGCGCCTAGCGGCGCTGATGGGGGGCGCGGTGGGTGTGGAGAGCGAGCCGGGCAAGGGGAGCCTGTTTTGGTTCACCGCCAGGATCGGGCGCGGGCAGGGCATTATGCCAGCCAAGCCTTTCGCCAGCGAAGACGCTTCGGAGAACGAGCTTCGCCGCCGCTATGCTGGGGCGCGGCTGCTTCTGGCCGAAGACAACGCCATCAATCGCGAAGTCGCGCTGGAACTGCTGCACGCGGTGAGCCTCGCCGTCGATACAGCCGGCGATGGCGTCGAGGCCCTGGAGATGGCTCGCAGCGCTTCGTACGATTTGATCCTCATGGATGTCCAGATGCCCCGCATGGACGGCCTGGAGGCGGCCCGGGCCATCCGCGCCGTGCCCGGTCTGGCGCAAATCCCCATTTTGGCCATGACGGCAAATGCGTTTGGCGAAGACCGCGCCGCATGCCTGGCGGCGGGCATGAACGACCACATCCCGAAACCCGTCGATCCTCAAGCGCTGTATAGCGCACTGATGAAATATCTCCCACAGACCGCGGGCGCGTGCGCTGCAGCGGCGCCGGGCGAACCAAAGCCGCAAGACCTACGCACCTGCCTTGCCTTGATTCCGGGCCTGGACGTCGACACCGGGCTGAAATTCTCCGGCGGGAATATGGCCCTCTATCGGCGCCTGCTGCGCCGCTTCGCCGTCGAACATGGCGAGGACATCGCCCAGGTGCGCAAGCATCTCGCTGCCGGCGACAAGGTGGCGGCCAGGCGCATGGCGCACTCGCTGAAAGGTATGGGAGCCACCCTTGGGGCAGACGGATTGCGCGCCGCAGCAGCCAGCCTGGAGGCGTCGATCATCGCCGATCCACAGGTGGATGCAGACGTTGAGCACGGTTGCGAAGCGGCCCAAGCCGGGATGGGCCCCTTGGTCGAAGGCATACTTGACTGCCTGGGTCCCGAGAGCGCGATCGTGGATGCGGCAAAGCCGCTCGCGAATCGCAATCGCGTCCCGTAGAAAGCGCAGCTTGGGTGGGCCCAATTGGCCCCATCCGGTCGTGCAGACTGAAGACGGCGGGGCCTTGAACATCTGCCAGCCAGGCAAGCTCGGCACGCTGGTGCCCACGCCGATCCGGAATCGGCAACGGCGACCCGAGATCCTGATCAACTTCCTCCTTCGCTCCCGAGAGCTTGCCGCCGAATGGCTATTCGCGAGGCGTCGCCGGTCTGGTTTGCAGAAGAAAGACATCTGATAGCCCTCTTGTTCCGATGGGCACCAAGGCTCGTTGCCCCCAGCCCAACCGACTGGAACTTGCCCAAGTTCGCCTGCTGTGCTTCGCTTGCATCGGGAATGTGTCGTCTTTCCTGATTGGGGACGCAAGACCCTCAAGCCCCCACGGCAGCAAGTCGTAATGCTGTGGAGATTGCAGGCTTGGATTCTTGCCCGGCGGGAATCCGCCGGCTCTGAATCGGTCGACGTCGACGATGGTCCTTCGATCCTGGCGTAGTTTGCTCGCCGCCCTTTCGCGAGGCCCGGCTTCGATTGACGTCGTTGCAACACTCTGGAGGCGTGGGGCAGGCCGATAGGCTCCGCGATCCGGCGCGCTAAAGCACAATTCGGAACACAGCCCAAAAACAGTTTTCTCCACAGAGATTGATTCGATGTCGATGATTTGCCGCCCCCTTGCCTCCTCCTTAGGCTTATTCCTGTTTTTCCTCGGCTCATGCTTTGGCGCGATCGGCCAAGCCAGCGCCCAGGCCGACCCAGCGGTACTGCGCGGCATCGTTGCCGCTGCCGAGCTTCCCGCACTGAAGCAGCCCAAGTTCCCCGAGCATCAGGAGACGGCACAGCGTTTCTATGAGCCCGCGGGCTATGGCGCCGCCTGGCTGAAGGGAACGCAGCCCACCCGTCAGGCGCTGCAGGCTGTGGAGGTACTGCGCCACGCGGACGGCCATGGCCTCGATCCCGAGGACTACGACGCGACGTGGATCAGCGGCCGGCTTCGTTCTTCACCGACTCTCAAACCTCACGAACTGGCCACCCTGGATGCCGCCATTTCGGTCGCCCTATTCCGCTACCTGTCGGACGTGCGCGTCGGCCGTATCAATCCGCGCGCGGCCCATTTCAAGATCGATCCCGCGCCCCGGCCCGATCTGGCGCAGCAAGTACGTTCCGCCCTGGCGACGGACAGCGTGGTCCAACTGGCCGTAGCGTCCGCGCCCCAGTTGCCGATGTACGAGCGTCTGCGGAAAGCATTGCCACGCTATCGCCAACTGGCGGCGGACACATCTCTCGCGCCGGTTCCCGTGGTCCGGCGGTTGGAGCCGGGCAGTGAGTACTCCGGCGCCGCTGCC
>JBAWHH010000020.1:0-2903 GCA_049593715.1 Rhodocyclaceae bacterium | reverse complement strand
CTGATGGTGATGGCAACTGGCGAAGGCGTGAAATCGAACCTTTGCGAGATCAAGTTCGTTCAATCCGGAGTGGATGAAAAGAGCAAGAAGTATCTGCCCTTCCTGGAGATCTCTCTGGAGCGGCCGGTCGTCAAGAAGTGGTCGATCGATGGTTCCGGAGATGAACGCCCGACGGAAAACATCGAGCTTCTCTACAACAAGATAAGAATGAAGTACACGTGGTACTCGGCGGATGGCAAGGCGTCGACCAAGACATACGGCCCGAAAGGCTGGGACCTGGTCGGTGGAACAGCGCTTCTGAGTTGACCTGGCCGGACACCGGATCCTGCTCCGCCGGTCCGTGCAATTCTGTGGCGGACCGGATTGCCCAGCCGATGGGGATTTTGGGTGCAGGTATCCGGTCTCGGCGTCGAATTCTGCCAACTTGGAACGGCCTTGCTGCGCGGCCCACCCCCTTGTTCGGCAGCATCCCAACGATTTCCCCTGCAGAGCCCACGCCATGCCTGAACTGATTGCACTGGAGCGGCTTCAGCCCTCGCTCCTCGACCGGCTGACGGACGACGATCGTCAGAACACCCGGGAGCCGCTGGAACGACACGTGTTTTCCATCCGCCGCCTGCGCGAAAGCGTCTTGCGCGACCTGGGCTGGCTGCTCAATACGACTGCCACGGGCCAGCCCCGGAACGCGGAGGCGTACCCGGAAGCTGCCGCCTCGGTCATCAATTATGGCATCGTCGATCTGGCTGGCATCACATCTTCCTCCATCGAGGCGGCGGAACTGGCGCGCCTGGTGCGGGAGGCGATCGTCCGTTTCGAGCCACGCATACTTAGCGAAAGTCTTCGCGTGGAGGTGGTCAAAGAGGACGAAGCAATGAGTCACAACACGCTCAGGATGCAGATCGAGGGCGAAATGTGGGCCGTACCGGCGCCATTGCACATCCTGGTCAACACCGCCTTCGACCTGGAATCGGGGCGAGTCATGGTTACCGACACGCCGGCTGGTTGAGGAGACGCTGATGGATCCCCGCCTGCTGGACTACTACAACCGCGAGTTGCGCCACCTGCGCGAGATGGGGGGCGAGTTCGCGGCGGAGTTCCCCAAGATCGCCTCGCGCCTGACCCTGGACGGCCTGGAGTGCGCGGACCCCTACGTGGAGCGACTGCTGGAAGGTTTCGCTTTCCTCACCGCGCGGGTGCAGCTCAAGTTCGACGCCGGGTTTCCCCGCTTCACCGAGCACTTGCTGGAAGCCATCTACCCGCACTACCTGTCGCCCTTGCCCTCCATGGCGGTAGTGCAATTCCAGCCTGATCTGACCGAGCCCAACCTGGCACGGGGGCAGACCATCCCCCGCGGCAGTGCGCTCCACAGCCGCCGCGCGCCCGAGCACGAGACCGCCTGCGAGTACCGCACCGCCCACGACCTGCCCCTGTGGCCACTGGTTCTGCAGGATGCCGACTACCTGCCCTGCGCGGGTGACCTCGCGGCGCTGGGCATCACCGGCATCGGCGAAGCCAAAGCCGGCTTGCGCCTGACGTTCAACATCACCGCCGGCCTGCGCGGCGAGAATCTGGATCTGGATCGTCTGCCCCTATTCCTGCCCGGCGCCAAACAGACGCCGATCCGGCTTTACGAGCAACTGCTGGCCGGCGGCATCGGGTTCGTCGTCCGGCCTGCCGGCCATGCGGCCCCCTGGCAGGCCTTCGTCGATGCGGAGAACATCCGCCCGCTGGGTTTCGGCGGCGATGAGGCGCTGCTGCCGTGCACCCAGCGTTCGTTCAGCGGCCATCGGCTGCTGCAGGAGTATTTCGCATTCCCGAGCCGCTTCCTGTTCGTGGAGTTGGGCGGGCTTCGCGCGCCGCTCCGGCGCTGCACCGCAAGCGCTTTCGAGATCATCGTCCTGCTCAAGCACAGCGATCCGGAACTGGATCGGGCGGTGGATGCGTCGGCATTCGCGCTGTTCTGCACGCCGGCCATCAATCTGTTTCCCCGCCGCGCCGACAGGATCCGGCTGACGGAGCGGGACAGCGACTACCACGTCGTACCGGATCGCACCCGGCCGATGGACTTCGAAGTCCACTCGGTCACCAACGTCGTCGGCCACGGCGCTGGCCAGAGCCAGAAGTTCCAGGCTTTCTACGCCCATGACGACCATGCCCGCCTCAGCGATGCCGGCGCTTTCTACGCCGTGCACCGCACGCCACGCCTGCTGTCCAGCAAGCAGCACCGGGCCGGTCCGCGATCGAGCTACGTCGGCAGCGAAGTGCGGGTTTCCATCGTGGACACCCATGAGGCGCCCTATCACGGCGACCTGCGCGAACTGGCCGTGGAAACCCTGTGTACCAATCGCGATCTGCCTTTGCACCTGCCCCTGGGCGGCGGCGGGTCGGACTTCCGCCTGGATTCGGGCGCCGCCGTGCTGGGCGTGCGCTGTCTGGCCGGCCCCACGGCGCCGCGGGCCGCCTTCGCGGAAGGCGAGGCCCACTGGCGGCTGATCAACCACCTGTCGCTCAATTACCTGAGCCTGCTCGATGGCGCGGGGCAAACCGGAGCGGCGGCGCTGCGGGACCTGCTGGGGCTGTATGCCGATGCCAGCGAGGCGAGCCTGCGCAAGCAGATCGAAGGCGTTCGTTCCATCGCTCACCGCCCCATCAACCGGCGTCTGCCCTCGCCCGGGCCCATCAGTTTCGGCCGCGGCCTGGAAATCACCGTGACCTGCAACGAGCGCAGCTTCGAGGGCACCGGAGCGTTCCTTCTGGGCAGCGTGCTGGAGCAATTCTTTGCGCGCTACGTGTCCATCAACTCATTCACCGAGACGGTGCTTCACTCGGTGGACCGCGGGGAGATCATGCGATGGCCGACAAGGCTGGGCCGGCGCCCCGTCTTTTAGCGCTCCAGGCGGCGC
>JBAWHH010000019.1:0-2767 GCA_049593715.1 Rhodocyclaceae bacterium | reverse complement strand
TCCTGGTCTTTTCACGTCGATACGGCCGTCTCGGGCGAAGAGGGCCTGGAAAAGGCGTTTTCCGCCTATGTCTCGGGCCGCCCCTACGAGCTGGTGCTGCTGGACTGGCGGATGCCGGGCGCCGACGGCGTCGAGGTCGCCAGGCGCCTGCGGGAAGCGGAGACCCATTGTCGGGACGGCCACCGGCAGGCCATCGTGATCATGGTGACCGCCTTCGGCCGGACGCTGGCGCAGGAGGCGGCCGGCGATGGCGATCTGGACGGCTTTCTCGACAAGCCGGTCATTCCGTCCCAGCTTTTCGACATGGTGGCCACGCTGCAGCATGCGGGTTCCCGCAGCCCTTGGTCACGCCGCTCTGCCGAACTGCGCCAGTGCCGCGAGCGTCTGCGCCCCATTCATGGTGCCCGCGTTCTGCTGGTGGAAGACAATCTGACCAACCAGATGATCGCCAGGGAGATGCTCGAAAACTGCGGCCTGGAGGTGGCCGTGGCCAACGACGGGGAGGATGCCGTGCAGCAGGCATCTTCGCCTGGGTTCGATGCCATCCTGATGGACATCCAGATGCCGGGGATGGACGGCCACGAGGCGACGCGCCGGATCCGCCGCCTGCCGCGCGGACAGGCGGTTCCCATCATCGCCATGACGGCGGCGGCGCTGCGCTCGGATCGGGAAGCGTCGCAGGCTTCCGGCATGAGCGATTTCATCGCCAAGCCCATCGACATCGGCGACTTGGCTTCGGTTCTGCTGCGCTGGATTTCCCCCGGCGATGACCTCCGGCAAGGGGAAAACCGCGGCGGCGAGGTACCCGAGACGCCGCCGTCCGGGCCAAGCGCCAGCCGATTCACGATGCTGGGCCTGAACCTGGAGGAAGCCGCTAGCCGCCTGGGCGACAACTGGGACTTGCTGCGCCGGGCGCTGTGCCGTTTTGGCAGCGACTTTGCTGGCAGTGCGGTTGAGATCGAGGAACTCGTGGCCGATGGGCGCTGGAGCGACGCCCGGCGCCTTGCGCACACCGTCAAGGGCATCTCTCTGTCCATCGGTGCAGAGGCGTTGTTCGAGCCCGCTTGCCAACTGGAGGAGGAACTGGCCGTCGAACGGTACGATTCCCTCGATCGTTTCGGCAGGGCCCTGACCGACATCCTTGCTGCCATTTCGCTCGTCCCGGACTCGCCGAACCGCGGTCCGGGCACGCACGATCGCCAGCGGATGAAATCCTTGCTTGCCGAGGTTCTCGACTGCTTGAAGCGCTCTGGTTTTGTGCCGCCCGAGACATTGGACGAACTGGACAGCCAGATGGGCGATGGGCCCGCGCGCACGCTGTTCGGGAAACTGCGGGAGAAGATCGAAAAGTTTGACTATCCGGCAGCAACCGGACTGCTGCTTCAACTGGCGCACATTTCACAAGTGGAACCGGAGGGGTGAGCTTTGTCCACACGAAACCACGTTAGCAGGCGGCGGCAAGCGACGATTCTCATCGTCGACGATGCCCCTGCCAATATCCAGATCCTGGCAGAAGCGCTACGCAGCCGCTATCTCATCATGGTGGCAACCAGTGGTGCTGCGGCGTTGGATCTGCTGCAGCAAGGGGAAAAGCCCGATCTGGTTCTGCTCGATATCATGATGCCCGACATGGACGGCTACACCGTCTGCCGGCGCATCAAGCGCGACCCGCGGATCCAGGAGATCCCGGTGATCTTCGTGACGGCCAGGGTGGAAACCGAAGACCAGCAGATGGGCTTCAACATCGGCGCCGTCGATTACATCACCAAGCCGTTCCAGATTCCTCTGGTGCTGGCTCGCATCAAGGTTCATATCCGGCTCAAGCTCAAATCGGAGCGTCTGGAGAAGTTGGCGCTGATTGACGGCCTGACCGAGATTCCCAACCGGCGCGCGGTGGAAGAAACCCTCGCCAGGGAATGCGGCCGCGCCCACCGCGACCGGATGGCGCTCTCCGTGCTCATGATCGACGTCGATTTCTTCAAGATATTCAATGATATGTACGGGCACGGCTGTGGCGATGACTGCCTGCGGCGGGTTGCGGAGGCGCTGGAGGGGGTGTTGCGACGACCGGCTGATTTTGTCGGGCGCTATGGCGGCGAGGAGTTCGCCGCAATTCTTCCGAACTGCACGGCCGAAGGCGCGATCACCGTTGCCGAAGCCATGCGTGCTGCGGTCGGGGCGCTGGAAATTCCCCATGCAGGCTCGCCCACGGCATCGTGCGTCACGATCAGCGTCGGGGTCGGATTCCGCGCTGTGGATGCGGAGACGAGCGCCATTGAACTGCTGCGCGACGCAGACCGCATGCTCTACGAGGCGAAGACCCGAGGGCGCAATCAGGTTGTGGTCCCGGCCACCGTGACCGCCGGCTCCGCCCCTGTGCAGTAGACGCGACGCAGGCCGTTCCACTGGGTGCGTGTCGGAATTGGCCTCGGCATCCGGACGGCAACGTTCGCCGCAACAGCCACGCCCGCGTCTGCAACCGTTGGCGCCTTGCCAGCCTGCAAGCCGCGCGGGCCGCTGATTTGAGAACAGGGGTCCACCAGGGAATGCACGCGCCGACAGCAGTTCTTCAGGTTCTTATCCTCTACATGGCGCTGGCCGTGCTCATTGGCATGGGCCAGGAGCCGCACGCCAGAGCGGTTGTTCTCCTCGCGGTAGGCTCGTTCTTCGCCGGGTTGCTGCTCCTAACCGTCGTCCTTCGGCGGCTCGAACGCGCGGCTTCCCAATTCCGCAGCGAGGGCGGGCGCCGGGCGACAGCGGGGATCCT
>JBAWHH010000018.1:0-3481 GCA_049593715.1 Rhodocyclaceae bacterium | reverse complement strand
GGCATTGGAAAGCGCAATGGCGCCCATTGCCATAAGTCATCGGTCAAAACGGGATTTTGCCCCACCCTGGTGCTAATCTAGGTTTCCGATTTCGGGAGCGCACCAACTTGGAAAACCCTTTGTTTTTCCAGGGTAAATTTTCGGCCGCCTCCCTCCATCACGGCTGTATTTCGCCTATGTCGGAGTACGAGCCGACCACCGTCACACGACCACGACAGGAGACGACAATGGACGGAAACACAACGAAGTCCGCTGGAAAATGCCCGGTGATGCATGGCGCAGCGACCACGGCCAGCATGGCGAACATGGAATGGTGGCCGAAAGCCCTGAATCTCGACATCCTGCACCAGCACGACACCAAGACCAACCCGATGGGGGACGGCTTCAACTATCGGGAAGAGGTCAAGAAACTCGATTTCGAGGCCCTCAAGAAAGACCTCAAGGCCTTGATGACCGACAGCCAGGATTGGTGGCCCGCGGACTGGGGCCACTATGGCGGCCTGATGATCCGCATGGCCTGGCACGCCGCCGGGACTTACCGCATCGCCGACGGCCGCGGTGGCGGCGGCACGGGCAACCAGCGCTTTGCGCCCATCAGTTCCTGGCCGGACAACGCGAACCTGGACAAGGCGCGCCGCCTGCTTTGGCCGATCAAGAAAAAATACGGCAACAAGATCAGTTGGGGTGACCTGATCATCCTCGCAGGCACCATGGCCTACGAGTCGATGGGCCTGAAGACCTTCGGCTTCGGTTTCGGCCGTGAGGACATCTGGCATCCCGAAAAGGACGTCTATTGGGGCTCCGAAAAGGAATGGCTGGGCTCCACCCGCTACGAAGAAGACAACCGCGAGACGCTGGAGAACCCGCTGGCGGCGGTGCAGATGGGTCTGATCTACGTGAACCCGGAAGGGGTCAATGGCAAGCCCGACCCGCTGCGGACGGCCCAGGACGTGCGCTTGACCTTCGCCCGCATGGCCATGAACGACGAAGAGACGGTCGCGCTGACGGCGGGCGGCCACACCGTCGGCAAGTGCCACGGCAATGGCGATGCCTCGCTGCTCGGCCCGAGTCCCGAAGGGGCGGATGTCGAAGAGCAGGGCCTCGGCTGGATCAACCACACCTCCCGCGGTATCGGCCGCAACGCCGTGACCAGCGGGCTGGAAGGCGCGTGGACCACCCATCCCACCCGGTGGGACAACGGCTACTTCAACATGCTGCTCAACTACGACTGGGAACTGAAGAAGAGCCCCGCCGGCGCCTCGCAGTGGGAGCCCATCAACATCAAGGAAGAAGACAAGCCCGTGGATGTCGAGGATCCGTCGATCCGCTACAACCCGATCATGACCGATGCCGACATGGCGATGAAGATGGACCCGGCCTATCGGCAGATCTCGGAGCGCTTCCACAAGGATCCCGCCTATTTCTCGGAGGTCTTCGCCCGCGCCTGGTTCAAGCTGACCCACCGCGACATCGGACCGAAGGCGCGCTACCTCGGCCCGGACGTTCCGGCAGAAGACCTGATCTGGCAGGATCCGGTGCCCGCCGGCCGCAAGGACTACGACGTCGCAGCACTGAAGGCGAAGATCGCCGCCAGTGGCCTGAGCATCGGCGAAATGGTGGCGACGGCCTGGGATAGCGCCCGCACCTTCCGCGGTTCGGACATGCGTGGCGGGGCCAACGGTGCGCGCATCCGCCTGGCGCCGCAGAAGGGCTGGGAAGGCAACGAACCCGCCCGTCTCGCCAAGGTGGTGGAGGTGCTCGCACCCATCGCCGCCGCCGCGGGCACGAGCGTTGCCGACGTGATCGTCCTGGCGGGCAACGTTGGCGTCGAGCAGGCGGTCAAGGCCGCCGGCTTCAACGTCACCGTCCCCTTCGCCCCGGGCCGCGGCGATGCCACCGAGGCGATGACCGACGCCGCGTCTTTCGACGTGCTGGAACCGGTGGCCGACGGCTACCGCAACTGGCTGAAGAAGGACTACGTGGTCAGCGCCGAAGAACTGATGCTCGACCGCACCCAGCTCCTGGGCCTGACCGCCCCGGAAATGACGGCCCTGGTGGGCGGCATGCGGGTGCTGGGGACCAACCACGGCGGCACGAAGCATGGCGTGTTCACCGACCGGGTCGGGGCCCTGACCAATGACTTCTTCGTCAACCTGACCGACATGTCCTATCAGTGGAAACCGGCCGGCAACAACCTGTACGAAATCCGCGACCGCAAGACCGGCCAGGTCAAAGGGACGGCAACCCGGGTGGATCTGGTGTTCGGCTCCAACTCCATCCTCCGCGCCTACGCCGAGGTCTACGCTCAGGACGACAACCGGGAGAAGTTCGTCCATGACTTCATCACCGCCTGGACGAAAGTCATGAATGCCGACCGGTTCGATCTGAAGTAAGCCGTTACGGGGCTCCCCGCGCCGCCGGAATGGGGGCGCGGGGACGTTTCATTAGCGCGAGAAGGCGCCAACATCAAGGGGTATGATTCGTAGCATGTCGCTCAAGCAGTCCAATCCCCACCTCAAGTCGGTTTCCGCGCGCCGGGCTGCCCTGCGCATTTCGGCGCAGACGTCCTCTGCGGTCGAAGGCATACGCGCACCCTTCGCCAAGGGCAAGGGCGACAACACGCCGGCGAGCGTCGACGCCTTCACTGCCTACTGGAAGTGGCGCACCGCCGCGTCCGATCGATGACGCGGGCAAACATCCCTGTCAGCAGCGCGTAGTCGTGACCCATTGCGGTGTGGATTCCGCCGATGTACGCGCGCTTGCCGCGGCCAGCCAAGGGGCTGAAATCGAGCGGGGGCAGCCCCGCTTGAAGGGCCATCAGCAGAGCGAGCAAGCGCGCCAGTCGACCGTTGCCCTCCCGGAACGGATGAACAAGGACCAGTTCGGCGTGAACCTCGGCCAGGGCTCGCGCTAGCTCGGCATCGCCCGCCGCGCGGCACGGCGTGTACCGCCGCAGCGCCCCCCGCTCCAATTCCGTCATCAAGCCCAGGATCAGCGGTGCATGAGCAAACTGGGGGTAAATCGGGGACAGACCACGGTTTAATTGCAAATTACTGTGATCATAAACCGTGCTCCGTCCCCTATTGTTGCATCCACACTCAACTATCCATACAACATCCTTCCCGTCGGTCACCTTCAGCGTGAAATCGCGGTCACGCTTTCCTGAAACGCCGGTCACGCTTCGGCGAAATCACCGGTCACGTTGGCGTGAAATACGCACCCTGCATCACGGTGCCGGCGATCAGCGAGGTTTGATGCCGACAGGCTTGGCACTGAAACAACGGGTGGGTGCGCCCGTGCACCCTGCTGTAGGTGGCCCCATCGCAGCGCGGACAGCGAAACCCAGCCGGCCAGCGCGCTTGCTCCAATGCCGCTGCGCACTGGGCTTCGGTAGCGTAGCGCTTGAGAAACTCGGGCAGCGACAGCCCAGGTTGAAACTGGATTCGGTTCATTGCCATCAGCGACCCCCACCGGAAGAACT
>JBAWHH010000017.1:0-1818 GCA_049593715.1 Rhodocyclaceae bacterium | reverse complement strand
CTCCATGCCTACCCCTACGCCGCCGATGCCAGTACCTTCATCGTCGAAACCCGGGAAGAAACCTGGCGCGCCGTGGGGCTGGATCGTGCCAGCCTGGCGGATTCCGTCGCATTCTGCGAGGGGCTGTTTGCCGCCCAATTGCAGGGGCATGGACTGCTGGCCCAGGCCGGACCGGGCGCCGGCTGGCTCAATTTCCGCCGCGTGAGCAATCCGCGCTGGCACCACGGCAATGTGGTCTTGATAGGCGACGCGGCCCACACCGCCCATTTTTCCATCGGCTCCGGCACCCGCCTGGCTCTGGACGACGCCGCGGCACTGGCGGAGGAGGTCTGCCGCGGCGGGACGATGGGCGACGCCCTGCAACGCTACCAGGCGCGCCGCCAGACCGAAGCGCTGCGCCTGGAAAATGCGGCACGCAACCGCATGGAGTGGTTTGAAAACGTCGCCCGCTACGCCGCCTTCGACCCGCTGCAGTTTTCGTACAGCCTGCTCACCGGCAGCCAGCGCGTCGGCCATGCCAGCCTGCGCCAGCGCGACCCGGCCTACGTCGAGCAGGTGGAGAAGGGGCTGAGCGGCGCGGTTGCCGAGACGCCGCCGCCCATGTTCACCCCGTTCAAGCTGCGCGGGCTGACGCTGAAGAACCGGGTCGTGGTGTCGCCGATGGCCATGTATTCCTGCCGGGACGGCCTGCCCGGCGATTTCCATCTTACTCACCTCGGTGCGCGGGCGCTGGGCGGTGCCGGGCTGGTGTTTACGGAAATGACCTGCGTCGCACCGGCGGCGCGCATCACGCCGGGCTGCGCCGGCATCTGGAACGACGAGCAGGCCACCGCCTGGGCGCACATCGTATCCTTCGTCCATGAGCGGACGAGAGCGCGCATCGGCCTGCAGTTGGGCCACGCCGGCCCGAAAGGCTCCACGCGCATCGGCTGGGAAGGCATGGACGAGCCTCTGGCGTCAGGCAACTGGCCGCTGCTGGCCGCATCGGATCTGGCCTATGCGCCCGGCCATCAAGTGCCGCGAGCCATGGACCGGGCGGACATGGACTGCGCGCGCGACCTGTTCGCCGCCGCCGCCCGGCGCGGTGCAAAGGCCGGTTTCGACCTGCTGGAACTTCACTGTGCCCACGGTTACTTGCTGGCGAGCTTCATCAGCCCCCTGACCAACCGGCGTCAGGACGAATACGGCGGCGCGCTGGAGAACCGTTTGCGCTATCCGCTGGAAGTGCTGGCGGCGCTACGCGAGGTGTGGCCGGCGCAAAAGCCACTGGCGGTGCGCATCTCTGCCCACGACTGGGCGGAGGGGGGCACCACGCCGGATGACGCCGTCGCCATGGCGCTGGCCTTCAAAGCGGCAGGGGCCGACATCATCGACGTGTCTTCCGGCCAGACCACGCCGGCGTCGCGGCCGCGCTACGGCCGCATGTACCAGACGCCGTTCGCCGACCGCATCCGCAACGAAGCCGGTATCGCCGTCATCACCGTCGGCAACATCACCGAGCCGGATCAGGTCAACACCATCATCGCCGCCGGCCGCGCCGATCTTTGCGCGCTGGGCCGGCCCCATCTGGCCGATCCGGCGTGGACGCTGCATGCGGCGGCCCGCCAGGGTTACGACGCAATGGACTGGCCGCTTCAGTACCAACCGGGCAAGGCGCAACTGGCGATGCGCCTGCGCCGGGAGACGGAGAGGAAAGACTGACATGACGACAACCCCAAGTCCCAGGGAACACGGGCCGCTGCACGATATGCACGCCGTCGTCACCGGCGGCGGGCGCGGCATCGGTGCTGCCATCGCCCACGATCTGGTGGCGGCCGG
>JBAWHH010000016.1:0-7978 GCA_049593715.1 Rhodocyclaceae bacterium | reverse complement strand
TCTGCCGACCGGACCCATGCTCGTCGCCGACCAGTTGCCCAGCGACAACCCGGTGAAGAAGTCGTCCCTCGACTACGTGGCGAAATACGAAGCAGCCAACGGCAAAGGCAGCGCAACGGCGTTTGGCGGTTACGCCTGGGATGCCGGACTGCTCCTCGCCAACGCCGTCCCCCAGGCATTGAAGAAGGCCAAACCCGGCTCCCGCGAATTCCGCGCCGCACTGCGCGATGCGCTGGAAGGCACAAAAAATCTCGCTGCGGCGCACGGGGTCTTCAATATGACCCCCACGGATCACCTCGGTCTCGATCAGCGGGCCCGCGTGATGGTGGTCGTCAAGAACGGCGCGTGGAGCTTGGTGAAGTAACCGGAATCGACGGGCGGGGATTGGCCCCGCCCGTGCCGCTTGGCCACCTGAACCCGTACCCTGGGCGTGGCCGCAGGCGGACCGGTTGATTTGGACTTTTCCGTGATCGACAAACCATCTGAGGTATCCCAGCGCATCGACAAATGGCTCTGGGCGGCGCGCTTTTTCAAGACGCGCAGCTTGGCCGCTGAAGCGGTGGAGGGCGGCCGGGTGGAAATCAACGGCCGCTCCGCCAAGCCCGCCAAGGAGGTGAAGCCGGGCGACCGGCTCGACATCGGGATCGGCGATCTGCGCTGGAACGTGGTGGTCCGCGGCCTGTCGGCGCAGCGCCGGCCGGCGCCGGAAGCGCGCCTGCTTTTCGAGGAGTCCGAGGAGAGCTTGGCGGCGCGCCAGGCTCAAATCGAACGGAAAAAAGTTGCCGCAGAACCGGGCGAAGAAATCAAAGGGCGGCCGACCAAGCGCGACCGCCGCCGGTTGCAGCGATTCTTCGGCTGACGGGCGGTTGGTTCGCCCGCAGCCGAAGCACACTCAAAGAACGTAGCGCGCCAGATCTTCGCTCTGGGCCAAGTCCTTCAGCCGCGCATCGACATAAGCGGCGTCGACGACCACTTCCTGTCCGTTGGTTTTCCCCGCCTCGAAAGAGACTTCTTCCAGCAGCTTTTCCATCACGGTGTAGAGCCGGCGGGCGCCGATGTTCTCGGTCTTTTCATTCACCGAGAAGGCGATCTCGGCCAGCCGGCGGATGCCCGCCGGCTCGAATCCCAGGGCCACATCCTCGGTGGCGAACAGGGCCTGGTATTGGCGCGTGAGGCAGGCGTCGGTGCTGGTGAGAATCTGCTCGAAATCGTCCACCGACAGGGAATCGAGTTCGACGCGGATCGGGAAGCGGCCCTGCAGTTCGGGAATGAGGTCTGACGGTTTCGCGAGGTGGAATGCCCCGCTGGCGATGAACAGGATGTGGTCGGTCTTGATCATTCCGTACTTGGTGGAAACGGTCGTGCCTTCCACCAGGGGCAATAGATCGCGCTGCACGCCCTGGCGCGACACGTCGGCGCCGTGCATTTCCGACCGCGAGGCGATCTTGTCGATTTCGTCGAGGAACACGATGCCGTTCTGTTCCACGCTCTTCACGGCCTGGGTCTTGATCTCTTCGTCGTTCACCAAACGCGCCGCTTCCTCGTCGGTCGCCGCTTTCAGCGCCTCTTTGACCTTCATCTTGCGGGACTTCTTGCGTCCGGCACCCATATTTTGAAACATGCCCTGGATCTGCGAAGTCAGTTCCTCCATGCCCGGCGGGGCGAAAATCTCCATCGAGGCCGAATGTGCGGCCACTTCAATGTCGATCTCTTTGTCGTCCAGTTCGCCTTCGCGCAATTTCTTGCGGAATTTCTGCCGCGTGGACGAATCCTCCGTGGGCGCCGGTTCGCCGTGAAAACCGACGCTGCGCGCCGGCGGCAGCAGGGCGTCCAGCACGCGGTCTTCGGCCGCATCCATGGCGCGGCTGCGCACAGATTTCATGGCTTGTTCGCGGCCGTCCTTGATCGCCGTTTCCACCAGATCGCGGATGATGGTTTCCACGTCCCGGCCGACGTAACCGACCTCGGTGAATTTGGTGGCCTCCACCTTGATGAAAGGTGCGTTGGCAAGCCGGGCGAGGCGGCGCGCAATCTCGGTCTTGCCGACGCCCGTGGGGCCGATCATGAGGATATTCTTGGGCGTAATTTCGTTGCGTAGCGGCTCTTCCACCTGCGCGCGCCGCCAGCGATTGCGCAAGGCGATGGCCACGGAGCGCTTGGCTCGGGACTGGCCGACGATGTGTTTGTCCAGTTCGTGGACGATTTCCTGGGGAGTCATGGATGACATGGTGGAATCCTAAAGACGCTGGGCGCGAAACGATGAGGATGCAGGCAAGCGGGCGGCGGCTTATTGCAGCGTGCCCGCGCCGGAGGATCTAGTCCAGCGTCTCGATGACGTGGCTTTGGTTGGTGTAGATGCAGAGGTCGCCAGCGATGGCGAGAGACTTCTTTACCACTTCAGCGGCGCTCAGCGTGGTGTTTTCCAGCAGCGCACGCGCGGCGGACTGGGCGTACGCGCCGCCACTGCCGATAGCGACGATGCCCAGTTCCGGCTCCAGCACGTCGCCCATGCCGGTGATGATCAGGGAGTTGTCCCGGTCGGCCACCGCCAGCATGGCCTCCAGGCGGCGCAACATCCGATCGGTACGCCAGTCTTTGGCCAGTTCCACCGCACTGCGCAGAAGGTTTCCCTGGTGTTTCTCCAGCTTGGCTTCAAAACGCTCGAACAACGTGAAGGCGTCCGCCGTGCCGCCTGCGAAACCCGCCAGGATGCGGTCTTGATAGATGCGCCGCACCTTGCGCGCACTGGCCTTGACGACGATGTTGCCCAGTGTGACCTGCCCATCGCCGCCGAGGGCGACCTGGGTGCCGCGGCGGGCGGAAAGAATGGTAGTGCCGTGGAATTGCTCCATGGGAATCCAGCGTGGTGGTAGTTGCGCGCAGTTGGGTACGGCAGCGCGAAATTTCAAGGGCGTCAGCTACGCCGGCGCACGATTTCCGCGAGTTGGTTGATTCCCATGGCACTGAAGAGCGCGGCCACCAGGGCGCTGGCGTTGACTAAGCGCAAGGTCTTGCCCCGCACCGTCAACGCGCTCAACGTGTTGAGCAGCATGCCGGTACTGACAAAATCGATGCGCCGCAAATGGGTCAAGTCGATCACCACCGGGTCGCGCTGTGCCGCGTATTCGGCCAGTTGCGCGAACTCGCTGGCGCTGGCCCCCGTCATTTCGCCGTCAAAGGTGAAAACGCCCGCTTTGTCGTTGACGGCCGGACGCGGCCGGCTCTTGGGCGTCGGCTCCGGCGTAGCCACGGCTTGCGGATCCCACGAGGGCGGCGATACCTCGAACGTGATCGCGTAGTTCAGCGCCCACTCTTCGAACACTTCCTGGTCGCCATGCTGCTGCTGCAGTTCGAGCAGCAGCAGCCACAACGGTTGGTTCTCCCGCTGGCCGATCGACACCTTGTCCAGCAGCAACCTGGCAAGGCTTTCGCCGTTCTGCACCAAGATCGATCGCTTTTGTTTGCGGGCCGATTCCAGAAGCTTGATCAGTTGCGTGCAGCCCTCGGCGTCGGCGCTCGAGACTTTGGCAACGTCCAACCGGACGTGCGTGTTCTTCGCCACGATGCGCTCCATCTGCTCGAACTGCTTCGCGCTGGCCGCGGACAGTGCGCCGCTCAAATTACAGACGGGCATGTTTCCGGGAGCAGCGGCCGTTTCTCCGCTCTCCTCCGCAGACCAGGACGGCGGCGATTTTTCGAAACGCAGCAGGAACTCGTAGGCGCGCTGTTCAAAATCCTCATGCCGGCCCAGGGCTTGGTACAACTCGAACAGCAGCGCCCACATCTGCTCCGTCGCCGACCCCAGGTCGGGGCGCTGAATTGCGGCCTCTGCCGTATGCAAAGCCGCTTCCGCGCTGCCGTTGGCATAGAGGATCGCCACTTCCTCCACAATGGGGTGGACCCGCGACGAGCCCTCGTGGATCTGCATGCTCTCGTCGTCGACGGCGGCTGCGTAACCGGGGACGCCGCTCGACGTGAAGTCCAGCTCGGGCAGTTCTTCCTTGGGGGGCGGGGTGTCCAGTCCCGCGTCGGCGGTAACAACTTCCGCCTTGGGCTCGGCGGGTTCCACCGGGGGCGGCGGCGGTGGCGGCGCCATGGTTTTCTGCGGCGTTACTATCTTCGGGGCCGCCACGCGGTGTTCGTCATCCTTCTTGCGCGATTTATCCTGCTTCTTGCCGAAAAAGGAGGACAGGCCCATCAGTGAGATCCGGTAATCGTTCAGTGGCGACCGCCGCAGGGCGGTATTGCATAGAGAGTTGTCTTTTAGCACAACGGCTCCAGCGTCGCAAACCGGAGCCGGCGCCTTCCGCCCTTGGACTGGAGTCAGCGCTTCCGAGCTTATGAATCAGTCTTCGGCGAGGGCCGCCAGCTTCGCTGCTTGCCCGTCCGCTCCTCGCCTAACCGATTGATATGTCGCGGCGCAAGCTCGCTGGCGCGGCGCAGCCTATCCCGCTTGCCGCAATTTCTCCACGCCGTCACAGGCGGTCGTTCCCCGGGGCTGCGGAGACAGCAGCGGGGAAAGTGCGGCCACCAGCATCGCCAGCGCCGCCATCGTCCAAACGATCACGGCCCCCGAGGGCAAATCGAAAATCGCCGACAGCGCCAGACCCAGGGCGTAGCCTCCGGCGCCCACAGCGTACGCGAGGCCAGTCTGCTTCCGGCCGGGAAAACTGCGCGATGCCAGGGCCGGCACGATCAGGCTGCTGAATACCAGATACACGCCCACCACTTGCACCGAAGCAGTGACCGCGCAGGCGAACAGCAGATAAAAGCCGAGCCGGCCGAGGCGCTGGGCGAAACGTACCCACAGCAGGATGATGATGGACGTTACGACCGCCACCGGAACCAGTTGGCCGTAACTCACCCATAGAATCTGGCCCACCAGCAGATCCTTCAGGTGCTCGCCGCCGTGGGGGTGGTGGGCCAGCAACAGAATGCCGCCGCTTGCCGCCAGCACGAACAACACGCCGATCAGCGCCTCCTGGATGTCCGGCCAGCGTTTTTCCGTCTGAGTGAGCAGCAGGCCGCCCAGGCCCGCTGCCGTGACCGCCGCCACCTGCACCGCCCAGCCCTGGGGCTCCCAACCCAGCAGGTCGGCGGTTATCACCCCCAGGCCGGCGATCTGCGCCACGGCCAGATCGATGAAGACGATGCCGCGCCGCAGCACCTGAATGCCCAGCGGCACGTGGGTGGCCAGCACCAGCAGGCCCGCCACGAAGGCGGGCCCGAGGATGGATGGTTCAAGGGCGTCCCAGTTCATGGTTTGGCGGCTTGGAGCAAACGCTTGACCGTATCGTCGAACAGCCCGAAAAGGTCGCGGGCGCCTTCGCTGCCGCCCACCGTGAACGGTAGTGCCACGGCGGGAATGTGGGCCCGTTCCGCCAGCCACTCCGAAGCACGCGGGTCGTTGTAAGCGGCGCGCAGGATAAAACGCGCCGGCCGCTGCTTCTGGCCGGTCAGCAGGGCTTCCAGATGCCCGGGCGCCGGTTCGACGCCGGGTTTGGGCTCCAGCGCGCCGACCTCCGTCATGCCCAGCCAGCCGATGAGGTACGGAAACGCTTTGTGCTGCACCAGCACCGGCACGCCGCGCAGTGGCGCCGCATCCTTCTCCCAGCGCGCCACGGCGGCGCGCCAGCGTTCGCTGAAAGATTTCCAGCGTGCCTGGAACGCGGTGGCGCTGGCGGGATCCAGTTCCGCCATGCGTTTCGCCAGGCCCTCGCCGACGCGGAGGATGTTGCGCGGATCGAGTTGGATGTGGGGATTGCCGCCGGCGTGGACGTCGCCCTCGGCGCGGTCCAGGCGCTGCGGCACTTCGAGCATGGTGACCTGCTGCGCCGCTTCGAAATACCCCGGCGTGCCCGGCTGCACGCGGGCGTTGCCGGATTGGCGCAGCACCAGCGGCAGCCAGCCGATTTCCAGTTCCGCGCCGGTGGCCACCACCAGATCGGCCTTGCGCGCCTGGGCGATGAGCGAGGGCTTCGCCTCGATGCGGTGGGGATCCTGCTGGGCGGCGGTGGCGATGTAGACCTTGACGCCGTCGCCGCCGATTTCCTGCGCCAGCGCCGCCCATTCGGGCACTGTGGCCAGCACGTTGAGAGCGGCGTGGGCCGGTACAAGGAGCACAGCGGCCAGGGCCGCGATCAGGATTCGGATCGATTTCATGGGGTCGCTCCCTCTCGGCTAAAACGCGTGGGCGCCGTGGGCGCCCAGGCTCATGATGTACTGCAGCCAGACTTGGTTGTCGGTCTCGCCCAGCCGCGATTTGTCCTGCGCCAACTGCAAGCGCACGCGTGAATACTCCGACGGCGTCCAGTCCACCATGGCGGTATTGCGCCGCGGGCTGTAGGGGGTCAGCAGGGGCAGGTCGGCTTGGGCGAGCGTGCCGTCGGCGATCAGGCCGATATCCATCGAGCCATAGTGCAGGCGATCGTGGCGCAGGCCGACGCGCCACTGCGGCATGAACTGATACACGCCCTGCAGGTACCAGCCGCTCTGGCGTGAGGAAAACGCCCCGGAACAGTCGCCGCCGCAGGCCCCCGCCCCCGAGTCCGACGCCAGGGTTCCCGTCTCCTTGCGGCGGAAATACTCCCCCTGAAGCTTGAAACTGGTGTGTGTCGCGTTGCCGTTGGGCGCCCATTTCCACACAAAGTCGGCAATGGCGGTGCGGCTGCGGCCCGAAAAACTCTGGGTCGCATCGCCATCGTCGAACGTGCGATCTTTCGGACTGGTGCGCAGGTAAGAAAGCCCCGCCCGCCAGGAATGGGATGCCCCCAAGTCACCGCCGACATGGGCGAATGCCGCTCCCAGGGTCGAGCCGTTCTTGTTGCGGTCGGTGGATGGAAAAGAACCGCCCCGCGCCGCTTCTGCGCCCAGTTCGAGGAATGTGTCGGTGGGGGCGACCCATTTGAGCTGCACGCCGTCGCTGCCCAACTTGTTGCCGAAGAAAGCCTTGTAGGGGAGAGGCGCGTCGGAGAAGTCCCAGGCGTGGGCGTGCTGCTCGTTCAGGTAGCCGACGCCGGAGAAAAACCGGCCCGCCTTGAGCGTGAGTCCGTGGGACAGCGCCAGCGTCTGTATGTACGCTTCTTCCACTTCCACCGAATCGTCTGGCGTGAGGGCCGCCATGAGTTGGCCGCGGAACCAGGGGTCGATGTTGGCGGAGATCGCCAGTTCTGACTCGCCAAGGGAGAAACTGCGTGGCGGCGGCCCGACTTCGCCATTCGATGGCATGAAGCCGTCGATGCGGTAGCTTTCGGGATCCTTCCCCTGCCGCGTATACGTTCCGTTCAGTATCAGCGAGATACCCGGATTGAACGCCGATTCCGCTGCCGGGCGGCGGGCCGCCTGCTGCGCCACCTCCTGTGCTTGCTGGGACGTATTTTCGGCCTTGCCGACGGACTTTTCCGCGTCGGCCAGACGCTTTTCCAGCGCATCGATGCGCTGCTCGTAGTTCTGCTTCAGGTCCTTCAGTTGCTCGCGCAGCGCCTTGATGTCGGCGTCCGGTGTCGCTATCGCGGACAGGGGCAGTGCGGCACAGGCGACGCCGAGCGCGCCCACGCGCGCCAGAAGACGATGAGTCATGGATTCCTCCAGGAAATCAGCCAGTGAAACGCGCCCCGGCCTTGGATGCGGCCGGGGCACATGCAATCAGACGTCAGGCTGGTACTGGAGGCCCGCGGATTCGCGCGGGTAGGCTGCCGAGCCCTCGCCGGGCGGGCAGCACCGATGAATGAACGAAGAACGTTTGCGCAACGGCCTCAGGCGGCCGGGTGCGCTGGGGTGCGACGTGATCCAGGGGGTGGAAGGCCAGACATTCCAGGCAGACCTTGCCAAGGCTGTGCCCGGTATCGCCGCGCTCGCCCTGTCCGGTTTCGGAACGCGTCCCGGCGTATTGGGCGGCGTGCGCTACGCCGTGGGCTGCGGCCGACCACTGGATACCCAGCAGGCACCACAGCAGGACGAGAACGAGGGAGCGCAGAGG
>JBAWHH010000015.1:0-2389 GCA_049593715.1 Rhodocyclaceae bacterium | reverse complement strand
CCAGTACCCCCCGCTCAATCTGCGCGGCGGCAATGCCAGCGTCCACCACTGCCTTTTTGCGCTGCATGCGTACGCTGTGGCGGGCATCGATTTCGTTCGGGTCGGAAGGCGGTTGGTCGGTCATGGTCATCAGCTCGCGATGAAGTGCCGCGCCGACCCATCGCGCAGTTCCCGCAGCGGGTGGCCGTAAAGTCCTGACAGCGTCTCCGCTGTGAGTGTTTCGTCCGTTGCGCCTTCCTGCCACCGGCCATCGCCGAATAGCAGCAAGGCGCGGCGGCAATAGCGCAGGGCCAGATTGACGTCGTGCAGGACGACCACGAAACCGGCACGGCGCTCGGCCGCGTAACGGGACACCAGTTCGAGCATGGCGATCTGGTGGTTGAGATCCAGGTGGGCCAGCGGCTCGTCCAGAAGGTAAAGCAGGGGTTCCTGAGTGAGCAGGGTGGCGATGGCCAAGCGCTGGCGCTCCCCTCCGGAAAGGGTGTGCACCTCGCGCTGCTCCAGTCCGTCGAGACCCACCGCGGCCAACGCGGCGCGGGCCGTGCGGCCATCCTGAACGCTTTCCCAGGACCAGCGCCCGAGATGGGGGTGGCGCCCGATGAGGGCGGTTTCCAGCACGGTGGACTGGAACGCATCCGCCTGGGTCTGGGGCAGCAGGCCGCGCAGGCGGGCCACGCGCCGCGCGTCCTGCCCGGCATAGGCGCTACCGCAAAGAGCCACGGAGCCAGCCTGCGGCGGCCGCAGTCCGGCCAGGGTGTGCAGCAGAGTCGTCTTGCCGGTACCGTTGCGGCCCAGGATAGCGAGGATTTCCCCTGGGTTCAGGGTTAGCTCCAAGTGGCGCACCACCGACTTGCCGGCGATCGCCACATCGAGGCCGCTGACCCCGAGCAGGGGCACACCGGCGACGTTCACTCGGCCCCCCGGCGCGGCTGGCGCGTCAGCAGGAACAGGAAAACCGGCACCCCGATCAGGGCCGTCAGCACGCCCACCGGCAACTGCTGCGGCGCCACCAGCGTGCGGGCAAGCACGTCCGCCACCACCAGCAGCGCACCACCGGCCAGCACGGAAGCGGGGAGCAGTACGCGCTGATCGTTGCCGATGGCCAGCCGCACTAGATGGGGCACGATCAGCCCAATGAAGCCGATGCTGCCGGCGAGGCTGACCGATAGCGCCGTGAGCAGCGATGCCAGCAGATAAATTCCCAGCCGCAGGCGCGCTACCGGCACGCCCAGGGCTCGCGCCGACAACTCCCCGCGGGCGATGAGGTTGAGATCGCGGGCGAAAGGCAGGGTCGCCGCCAGGCCCATCACCAGCACCAGCAGCGCTGGCCAGGGCTGCAAAGCGTGGGAAAGGTCACCCATGAGCCAGAACAACATGCCGTGAAGCTGGTGTTCGGGGGCGATGGAGAGGATCAGAGCCACCGCCGCGCCGCAACCCGCCGCGACGATGACACCGGTCAGTAGCAGGCGCGTCTGCGTCCAACTGCCTTCACCGTGGGCCAGGCCGAACACCAGGAGCATGGCTGCCAGGGCTCCGGCGAAAGCACCGGCGTGCAGCAGAATCAGCGGCAGGCCGAACAGCAGGGCGGTCAGTGCGCCCACGGAAGCGCCGCCCGAAACCCCCAGAACGTAGGGGTCGGCCAACGGGTTGCGCAGCAGGATCTGCATCAGCGCGCCGGCCAGCGCCAGAAGTCCGCCGCAAGCCAGTCCCGCCAGCGCCCGCGGCAGGCGCAGGGTGAGTACCACTTCGCCCGCCAGACCTGCATCGCCCCCGATCAGGGCCCGCAGCAGGTCTCCCGGCTCGATGGCGATGCTGCCGGCCGCAAGGGATCCGGCCACGCTCAGCAGCGCCACCAGCGCCAGCACGGCGATGACCGAGAAGGCGCGGCGGGTGGAAGGCATGGCGGTTGGCGCGTCCTAGCTACTTCGCTGGGGCGTAGCGAACGCCGACGAACACGTCGGTGCCCACCGAGCCGTAGCCCCAGGCTGTTTCGTACTTCTTGTCGCCCAGGTTGTTGATGCGGCCCTCGACGCTCCAGTCCTTGTTCACCGCGTAGCGGGCGAACGCGTGGACCAGGCCGTAGCCGCCCATGCGCCGGGTTTCGTCGCTGCTGTCGTAGCGGTATCCCACTCCCTGCCATTCGCCGCCCACGACCCAGGCGCCGATGGGACGGCTTACCTTGAGCGCGGCCTGGCGGCTGGCGCGGCGCGGCAGGCGCAGGTCGGTATCGGCATCCCGCGCGTCGAGGAAATCGACGCTGGCATCCACATTGAATCCCGCAATCTGGTCGCCGTAGGCGAGGGTCAGTCCGCGCAGTTTGGCCTTGCTGACGTTCTCCGGCGAGCAGTTGTAGGAGGCGTCGCACACCGTGTTGATGAGATCCTTGACC
>JBAWHH010000014.1:0-2255 GCA_049593715.1 Rhodocyclaceae bacterium | reverse complement strand
CTTAGCGGTACATCGCTCTGTGCCAGCGTGTCCAATAGGCCACGCATCGCAGCGGAATCCGCCACATCGGCCTGATGCACCCGCACCTGGGCACCTTCACGCTGCAATACGGCGATGGTTTCAGTGGCGCGGGCGCTTGGCGCATGACGACCGAGTAGCATCAGATGTCGCGCTCCGCGCTGCACTAGCCAACTGGCGGCGTGCAAGCCCAGCGCACCGAGGCCACCGGTGATCAGGTAGCTAGCATCCGCGTGGACCGGCACATCCTGCGCGATGTCCGCGGAGATCGGCATGCGGAGTGCCAGCTTCCCCGTGTGGCGTGCCTGAGCCATCACGCGGAATGCGTCGCCCGCCAGGGCGAAATCGAATACGCGCAGAGGTAACGGCAGCAGCGACCCCTCGCGTAGCGCCCCTACCAGTTCATCCAGCAGCGGACGCACCAGACCGGGATCGCCCAGAGCCATTGTCCCAAGGTCGTAAACCTCGTACCGCGCGCCGGGACGTAGCGCGGCGAAGCGCTCACTCGGCCAGAGATCGCGTTTGCCGAGTTCGAGGAAACAGCCGTCTGCGGCCAGTGCTTCGACGCTGGCACCGATGAAATCGCCGGCCAGTGAATTCAGCACCACATCCACGCCGCCACCGCCGGTCGCCTGGCGCACCTGGGCAGCAAAATCGAGCGTGCGCGAATCGAATACTTCGGCAACCCCCAGGCCACGCAGCAGTTCGCGTTTGGCGGGCGAGCCGGCGGTGGCAAACACCCGCGCCCCGGCGCGCAGCGCCAGCCGAACGGCGGCCATACCCACTCCGCCGGCCGCGGCATGGATGAGCACGCTCTGACCGGCACGCAGGCCGGCGATGCGCTGCAGGCCGACCATGGCCGTGAGGTAGGCCACCGGCAGAGAGGCCGCGCGCTCAAGCGTGCCCAGTTCGCCCGGCCAGGGAGCGACAAAAGCCGCGGGGACCGTCACCTCGGTGGACAGGGAACCCGGCGCGAAGCCGAAGATGGCGTCGCCGGGCTGGAAGCCGGCAACGCCCGGGCCAACGGCCTGCACGAAACCGGCGCATTCGGCGCCGAGGAAAACGCGCTGGCCGGGGATCATGCCCAAGGCCATCAGCACGTCGCGGAAATTCACCCCCGCGGCGACCACGCGCAGCCGCAACTCGCCCGCTGCCGGAGCACGTGGCGTCAAGGTCTGCCAGCGCAGGCCATCGAGGGTGCCACTGGCGCCGGGTACGAGTTGCAGCGGCACAGCCCGGGCCGGCAGCGCCGGACGCGACTGCAGGCGCGGTGTCCAAGCCTGTGCGCCGCGCCAAGCGAGGCGGCGCGTCCCGCCCGCACCGCGGCCCAATTCAGCGGCCAGGCTGGCCCAGTCCGGCGACGCCGCATCGGGGTCCAGGTCGAGCAGGCGCAGAGCGAGTTCGGGGTGCTCCACAGCGATGGTACTGCCCAGGCCCCACAGGCTGGCAGAGGAGGGGCGAGGAACTGCGCCGCCGGCCGGCTGCGCCCCCAGGGTGACGATGACCAGTGGCACGGCACCCGCGGGTCGCCGCACCAAGGCCTGCACGATGTGCAGCGCGTCCGCCAAGCAACTGTCGGTGGCTGCTTCCGCCAGCGCCAGCAAAGCGACACCGGCCAAGGGCTTGCCGACCTGCCAGCCCTTGTCGTCCAGAGTGGCCACGGCATCGGGCACGCCCGCCAAAGCGCAGGCACAGGCCGCACCTGCGGCACGCAAGGCTTCCGCCAGGGGCTCGGCCGATTCGACGGTGTCGGCCAGCAACAGCCAGGCGCCGGGGGCAGAAAGAGGACATGCCGGCGTCTCCACGGGGTGCCAGACCACCTCGTGCAGCCAGTCGTCGGCAGCTTGAGTCGCGGCCGGGGCGAAACGCACGGCTTCAAGCCGAGCCAGTTCGATGCCGGCTTCGTCGATCAGGTCCACGTGGGCGACGAGGGAACCGGCTTCGCGAGCCACCCGCAGTTCAGCGCGCAGCCGCGCCGGCAGTGGCCGGTGCGCGACGAAACGTTCCACGCCCAGCGGCAGGAAAGCCTCGGCCGGCAGGCCGCTCCCCAACACCGCAACGCAAGCCTGCAACGCTCCGTCGAGCAGAGTGGGATGGCAGCCGGGGCTTGCGGCAGCATCGCGCAGTTGCAGCCACGCGTTCCCGCCACCGGGCTGGACGGTCAGGCGTTCGACGGTATGGAAGGTCGGGCCGAAATCCACCCCGATGGCTGAGAAGGCATCGTAGAGGCCATCCGT
>JBAWHH010000013.1:0-6697 GCA_049593715.1 Rhodocyclaceae bacterium | reverse complement strand
GCGAAGTGGCGCGCCTGGTTCGAGGGCAAGCTGGGCCGCCCGGTGCTTTTTGTTCAGCGGGGGAACTATCGCGAAATCACCGATCTCTTGCGCACCGGGAAGATCGACTTCGCCTGGGTCTGCGGTTTTCCCTACGTCCGGCAGAAAGCGGAAATGCGCCTGGTTGCGGTACCGCTGTGGCGCGGACAACCGCTTTACCAGTCTTACCTCATCGTTTCCGCAGACGATCACCGGACGAAAAGCCTGCTGGATCTGAAGGGCAAAATTTTTGCCTATTCCGATCCCGATTCAAACTCCGGTTACCTCTACCCTCAATACCTTCTCTCGACCCATGGCGAACGGCCCGCGGAGTTTTTCTCGCGCACGTTTTTCACCTGGGCCCACCGCAAGGTGGTCGAGGCGGTCGGGGCCGGGCTGGCCGACGGCGGCGCCGTCGATGGATACGTGTGGGAAACGCTTTCGCAAGTGCGGCCCGATTTGACCGCCGCCACCCGGATTCTCGATCGCTCGCCGATGCTCGGCTATCCCCCTTTCGTGGTCAACCGCCACGTCCCATCCAGCGAGGTGGAGCGCTTCCGCCGCGTTCTGCTCGACATGGCGAGCGAACCGGAAGGGCTCGATCTGCTGCGGCGCCTGAGCCTGGACGGTTTTACGACTGCGCCGCCCGGGCTGTATGCCGGTATCGCCAGGATGGCCGACAGGCTGGCCGGCCGATGATATTTCGCCGCGATCTTTCCCTGCGCTGGAAAATCCCCTTGCGGGTCATGGCGGCGGTGCTCGGGACAGCCGCTGTGGTAACGGCTGCCCTGATGGCCTGGGAATACGATGAAATGCGCCAGAGTCTTGAAGGGCACGCCAAGAGCCTCGGGCGCGTGCTCGCCAACACCCTGGTGGTACCCGTCATTCACGACGACGTCTGGCGGGCCTACGAGATTCTCCAGTCCGCGCGAGAGAGCTTTCCCTCGGCGCCGGAATTGCAGGCGGAGATCGTCCTGGTGACCGACGCCGCTCAAAAAGTGTTCGTGTCCACCAAGCCGCGGGAATTCCCGATCGGCAGCAGCCCGGCCAGCAAGGGTGGTCCTTTTGCGCAATTGGGCGAGCGGCTGCGATCGGGCGATAGCACCAGCCAGGAAATCCTCGAACCCGGCGATTCCCCCGTGTATTTCGTCATCTCGCCCCTGGTGGCGGATGGGATCGCGTTGGGCCATGTCGTGCTCGGCTATTCCCAGGTGTCCTTTTTTCCCCGCTTCGTAGGCCTTGCCACGCGCGCCGCGCTGGTCACCTTGGTGGTGCTGGCCATCATCGCGCCGTTCTCCTGGATCTGGGCGTCGGCGACGGGGGAGCCGCTGCTGCGCCTGGCCGAAGCGATGCGGCGCGTTCCTGAAGACCTCGAAGACACGCGCCTCGAAGATCTGCCGAAGACCCGGGACGAGATCGGCCAGCTCGCGCAGTCTTTCCGCCGCATGGTCGGGGAACTGAAGAAGAAAGAGGAACTGGAAGGGCAGATGCTGGTCTCGGAGCGCTTGGCGGCGGTCGGACGACTGACGGCGGGCATTGCCCACGAAATCAACAATCCGCTGGCGGGCATGATCACCGCCATCAATACCTATCAGAAACACGGGGAGAAGACCGACCCGCTCGCCATGAGTACGCTCTCCCTGCTGGAACGCGGCCTGACCCAGATACGGCACACCGTATCGGCGCTTCTCGTAGAGACGAAGCCGCAGGATCGCCCCTTCGCCCTCGAAGACGTCAAGGATGTGCTGATTCTGGTGGAGGCGGAGACCCATCGCAAAGAGATGCAGGTCAGCGTCCAAGATGAGTTGTCGGGTCCGCTGCCACTGCCCGCGGCTCTGGTGCGCCAGATCCTCCTGAACCTGCTTCTCAACGCGGTGACGGCGGTGGAGAAGGGAGGCAAGGTGCTGCTTGTCCTGTCCATGGCGGAAAACCGCCTGAAACTGATGGTGCGCAACGACGGCGGCTATATCCCCCAGGAGAGGATGCAGACCCTTTTTGAGCCCTTCACCACGACCAGCGAGAGCGGCCACGGGCTGGGGCTGTGGATTGTGTACCAGATCGTTCAGCAGCTCGGCGGCGACATCGAAGTGGAAAGCCTGCCGGGCAATACCGAATTCAGGCTGCAGATTCCCTATGGCCAATATCTCTGAAAACCGCCCCCACTTGTGCCTCATCGAGGATGACGAAATTATGGGCGAATCCCTCTGGCAGCGGTTTCGCCTGGAGGGGTTCGACGTGGACTGGTGGCGCAGCGCCCAGGATGCCGAAACGGCGCTGGAGACTCGGCCCTATGGCGTCGTCGTCAGCGACATCCGCCTTCCGGACAGGGATGGCGGCGAATTGTTTCTTGACCTGTCGCGCCGGCTTCCCATGCTGCCCCCATTCCTGTTCATCACCGGCCATGGGGCCATCGACAAGGCCGTCGAGTTGCTCAAAGCCGGTGCGGCGGACTATCTGACCAAGCCCTTTGATCCCGACGTGCTGGTAGCCAAGGCCTTTGCTCTGGCCAAGGACTATGGGGCCGGCGCGAGCGAAACCGGAGAGGATGTGCTCGGGGTTTCGCCGGCGATGCGCCGCATCGCCAAAGCCTTGCCGAGATTCGCCAGCCACTCGGCGACGCTGCTGGTCCACGGGGAATCCGGCGTCGGCAAGGAACACGTTGCGCAACTGTTTCATCGCTATGGGGGAGAGAACACTCCCTTCGTCGCCGTCAACTGTGCGGCCATTCCCGAAACCCTTCTGGAAGCCGAGTTGTTCGGGTACGAAAAAGGCGCTTTCACGGGGGCCACCAGGCTCAAGCGGGGCTACCTGGAACAAGCCAGCGGCGGCACCTTGTTTCTCGACGAGATCGGCGACATGCCGCCCGCCATGCAAGCCAAACTGCTGCGGGTTCTCCAGGAACGCATGGTCCGGCGCCTGGGCGGAGAGTCGCCCATTGCCGTGAACTTCCGGCTGGTCTGCGCCACCCATCGCGATTTGAAATCCATGGTGGAAGGCGGCATTTTTCGGGAGGATCTCTACTACCGCATCAACGTGATCCAGGTCCGCATCCCGCCTTTGCGGGAACGCCCGGACGACATTCGCTGGTTCGTCCGGCATTTCGTCGAGAGCTTCAATCGTGAGCACCCCGACGAGCGCCGGCGCATCGACCCCAGAACCGAGCAGGCGCTGATGGCTTACCCCTGGCCGGGGAACATCCGCGAACTGAAGCATGCCGTCGAACGTGCCTGCATCCTCTCGCCGGGGCCGCTGCTGGGAGCCGAATCGTTCTTCGGTGAGGCCCTCCATGCCGAAATCAGCGAACCGAGCCCATCCCTCTCGTTGGCTGAGTATCTGATGGCCTGCGAACGGGATTACCTGCTCACCATCCTCGCCAAGAATGAGTGGCACATGACCAAGACGGCGGAAGCCTTGGGGATCTCCCGCAAGACCCTGTGGGAGAAGATGCGCCGTCTCGGCATCCAGGGCCACGAGGCCAACTGATTGGGCGACACCGCAGGCGTATCGGCTCGGGTTTCCTGGACACGGTCTTGTCGGTCAGGCCGCCGTTCGCATGGGATAAGTCTGACCGGCTTCGAGTGGTGGCCGGCAGGGCGGGGGCAGTGCCCCTCCGGGGACCGCCCCGAGTAGGCTTTACAACCCGAAATTGCGCATGGCCGAGATCACTTCCTCTGGCGCGCTCACGTGGGGCAAGTGGCCGGTGGCATCGATCACGGACAACTGGCTGCCTTCGATGTGTTGGTGAAGATACTCTGCCGCTTCCAAAGGCACCGCCCTATCGGCCGCCGACTGGATGATGAGCGTCGGAATCTTCAGCTTGGGCAGGTCGGAGCGACAGTCCGACTGGAAAATGGAATACAGCACGGTGAATGCCCGCCTGACCGGTATCGCCTTGATGCTCTCGGCGAAATATCGGGCCAGTTCCGGCCGGTCGGGGTTGTCCATGGCCAAGGGGGCAAAAGCGTCGGCCCATAAGGCGTATTTGTTCGCCACCGCAAGATTGATCTCCTGCCAGTCGGCTTTGGTGAAGCCGCCGCGGTAGCCCTCCGCGTCCAGATAGCGCGGCGACGCACCGATCAGCACGAGCCTGGCGAACAGCGCTGGCCGCTCGATAGCGGCCAGCGCGGCCACCATCGCCCCCATCGAGTGGCCGACCAGCACGGCGTCGCCGAGATTCAGGGCTTCGCCAATCTCGATCAGGTCCGAGGCATAGCCGCGCAGGTTCAGGTAACGCGATTCGTCCCGGTCGAACGCTTCTCCATCGGATTTTCCCGCCCCGCCGTTGTCGAGCAGTACGATCCGGTAATCGCCGCCGAATGCCTCCGCCAGCTTCTCCCAGGCCGTCTGATCCGTGCCGAAACCGTGCACGAAAACCATTGTCCTGGCGGCTCCGGCGTTGCCCGCCAGGGAAACATTGTTGCGTCGCAGGGGATCGGGGGGCTGCATCGTGGGATGTCACTGAATGCCTTTGAGGATTATGGTAGCGGGAATGGCAGTTCGCTGCTCTCGCCGCCGGCGTGTCAGTCCCCGTTGTATCCAGTCCTGCCGGCGGCGTATCGATGGGCAGCTTCGTCAAACACCGCCGCGGCCGCTTGCCGATTCTGCCGCGAAGACGCCGCTCTGTGCCGCGAGGGATTGCCCGGTCCAGACGGGACGGCAAAAGGAACCCACGCGCCCAGATGCTAGGGCGCGCTAGGCCAAGAAGCTTAGGCGCTTTGCGCCGTCGCGCATGTCATGATGATTGACAATTGTCAGGGCGTTCGATCGATCCGCGGTGGTTTCATATGCTGAGCGCTGGGGCGCGGCTTTTTCAGCCGTCGGCCGGCCGTTCGCTTCGGCCTTCGCGAGCAACCACCCATGAGCCTGATCTTCATCAGCCATTCCAGTCTCGACCACTCGCAGGCCGAAGGCATGCGGGACTGGTTGGCGTCAGAGGGCTGGTCAGAAGTTTTTCTCGACCTCGATCCCTTGGCCGGCCTTGCGCCGGGGCAGCATTGGCGCGAAGAATTGCGCAAGGCCGGCGAGCGTTGCGCCGCCGTCGTCGTGCTCATCTCGCCCCGCTGGGCGGCGTCGAAGTGGTGCCCGACCGAGTTCCTCTTCGCCGCCCAGTTGGGCAAGGCGATTTTCCCTGTCCTCATCGCGCCATGCCCGTTTGGCGAACTCCCTGTCGAGCTGACCGACACCTACCAGTTTGCCGACATATCGCGGCCGGAGAACAAAGCGGAAGGCCTGGAGCGCCTGCGTATCGGGCTGCAGCGCGCGGGCCTGTTTCCAGGCGCATTTCCCTGGCCACCGAAAGACGAGCCTCACCGGCCACTGTTTCGCGGCCTGCGCATGCTCGAAGAGGCGGATGCCGCCATCTTTTTTGGCCGGGACACCCAGATCACCAAAGGGCTGGACGCCATCCGCCGCCTGCGCGCCGGTGCGCCGGAGCGCATGCTGGTCATCCTCGGCGCGTCCGGCGCCGGCAAATCCAGTTTCCTGCGCGCTGGCCTGCTTGCCCGCCTGAAGCGGGACACTGAGCATTTCCTCGTCTTGCCCACCTTGCGCCCCGGCCTGGCGGCGCTGAGCGGCCCGAGCGGATTGCGGCGTTCCCTCGACTTGGACGGCCCACTGGACGGCTGTGCCATCGCGTCGCGGATCGCCGGGATGCGGGCCGCCGTGGCGGCTTGCCTGCCCGCGCCTGTCTCCGGGCAGGGCGCAGAGCGGATTGCTCCCCCCACCGCGATCCTGCCCGTCGACCAGGCCGAGGAACTTTTCATCGGCGGCGATGAAGAGGCCGCCAGCGTCCGCGCGCTATTGGCCGAGGCCGTGAATGCGGACCCGAACCTATTGCTCCTGCTCACCATCCGCTCGGACAGTTTCAGCCAATTGCAGGCCGACACGCTTCTTTCCGGCATTCCTCTGCTCCCCTTCGACCTGCCGCGCCTGCCGGCCGGCGCACTGAAGGAAGTCATTAAAGGGCCGACGACCCTGCCGGGCACGGGCATCGCGATCGACGACGATCTCACCGAAACGCTGGCACAGGATTTCGAAGGCGCGGATGCCCTGCCGCTGCTCGCCTTCACCCTGGAGCGCCTGGTGGCGGATTACGGCGACGATGGCCGGCTGGAAAAGCACGAATACGTCGAGCAGATGAAAGGGGTGGGCGGCGCGATCCGCAAGGCGGTGGAGGCCGCGTTCGCCAAAGCGGCGGAAATCCCCGGCCTGCCGTCCCGGCGGGGCGAACTCGATGATCTGGCCCAGCGCGTTTTCGTGCCGGCCCTGGTGCGCATAGACGACGCAGCGGCGCAGCCCAAGCGCCGGCTCGCCCTGAAAAGCCAGTTGCCGCAGGAGGCTATGCCGCTGATCGAGTGCTTCGTCGATCAGCGGCTGCTGGTGACCGATATGGCCGGAAGCGAGTCGACGGTCGAAGTCGCCCACGAATCGGTGCTGCGCCACTGGCGCTTGGACAACACGGCGCGGCAATGGGATGCGGCAACGGGGGCGCAGATCGGTCCGGCGCTGGCGCACGAGGACTCGGTCAATGGCGCCGTGTTCTCGAAAGACGAGCATCGCATTCTGACCCACAGTGCAGACCTCAGCGCTCGGTCATGGGACGTGGAATGGGCGATGCGCGATCCGGCGGCTCCGGGGTTCGTGGATGATTTGTGCCGGTCCAAGCTGGTGGGGGCGTCCG
>JBAWHH010000012.1:0-1870 GCA_049593715.1 Rhodocyclaceae bacterium | reverse complement strand
GGCCTGGGTCATGTCCGTGGGACTGGAGAAGACCTCGGCCCCCCAGGTGTGCATCATGGAGCGGCGGAATGGCTTCTGGTCATAGCTCACCTTGACCATGTAGACGCGCACTTCCAGGCCGAACATCTGGCCGGCGAACGCCATGGACGACCCCCACTGGCCGGCGCCGGTTTCCGTGGAGATACGCTTGATGCCCGCGAGCTTGTTGTAGTAGGCCTGAGGCACAGCGGTGTTGGGTTTGTGGGATCCGGCGGGCGAAACGCCTTCGTATTTGTAGTAGATCTTTGCCGGCGTTCCCAGCGCCTGTTCCAGCCGCTCGGCGCGGCACAGGGGCGACGGACGCCACAGCCGATATATCGAGCGTACTTCGTCGGGGATCGGGATCCAGCGCTCGGCCGACATTTCCTGTTCCAGCAGGGCCTGCGGGAAGATGGCCAGCATCTGCTCCGGATTGAGCGGCTTGCCGTCCCCACCCAGGGGCGGCGCCGGTGGATTGGACAAATCGGCGACGACGTTGTACCAATGGGTGGGAATCTCGGATTCGTCGAGGACGACGCGGATCTGGCTCATGCTGCGGGCTCCTGCTCCAGGTTGAACGCAAAAAAGGCGACACGTTACTCCAAATTCGGCAGGCCGGGCAGGGGCACTTCCGCGCCGCCGCGGAGCACATCGCGGCGCACCGTCCGGCCCGGACGAAAGGCCTTCTCCAGTGCCAGAAAGGCTGTTTCTGCCGCCCCGCGGTTGTCCCGGCTAAAGTTGCAGACGTAGAGATCGGCGGTAACGGCGCCCAGCTCGGGCCAGGTATGCACGGCGAGATGGGATTCGGCCAGGACCACGGCCCCGGTGGCGCCCGCCGGCTGCTGCGGCGTGCCGAAGTTGTGGAAAACCTGGGCCACCACGGTCAGGCCGGCATCGCGGCATGCGGCCAGGGCAGTAGTTTCCAGTGCAGCAGCCTCGCGCAGCAGGGCAGGGGCGCAGGCGCAGTCGTGAAACTCGGCGAGTATGTGCAGGCCTTTCATCGGCAGCGGTCGGCTGTCAAACCAGGGATCGGCCCGGCCCAGCGCCCAGACGCTGCAGAACTCGCTGCGCCGCCAGCACGCCGCGGTAGTTCGCTTCCTCAAACAGGGAAAGCCCGCTGGCGTCGGCATGGGCCAGGTGCAGCCTGGGCAGACCGGCGGCGAGGCGTTGGCGGGCCTCTCCCCAGATCGTACCCGGCACCGGCCGCACCATGGCGTGGCCGTTGCGGAAAACGTCGAGGCGCGTCGTCAGGGCGCGGATGCCGGGATGAGGCCTTTCCAGATCGGTCAGGATGTGCTCCGACCAGGCTTCGCGGGAGGTCTTCAGCAGTTGTTGCCGCGCCTGGGCAGGCGGTTCACCCGACAGCGCGCGGTAGTAGGTGAGGACAGTCGGCCCGGGACGAACGCGGATCTGCTGATGGGTAGCCACCACATAGCCCAGTGCCGGGCTGTCGTAGAGCACGTTGTCCCAGGCGAGTTGCGCGCCACCGCACTCGATGGGCATTTCGGTGAGGGTGAGATTGGCAACCAGCCATGGGGCGTAGGTCGCCCCCCGCGCCGCGGCGACGAATTCTGGCGGCAGGCCGGACCCCACTGTGGCGAGCAGGAAAAGGGGTGCCGCCCAGATTGCCTGCTGCGCGACCACCCTCAGGCTGCGCTGCTGGTCCGGCAGAAAAACGTCGATTTCCATGGATCGGCCGGTATCGGCGAGCCGATGGACGAGGGCGCCGGTATGCAGCCGGGGCCCCATCCGCTGCACCAGGGCGCGGGTGATCCAGCCGTTGCCTTCCGGCCGGGTGAGCACGGTGTCGGACGCCGTGTGTTCCGACTCGCCATCGCGGCAGGCGTAGTAG
>JBAWHH010000011.1:0-1653 GCA_049593715.1 Rhodocyclaceae bacterium | reverse complement strand
CGATGGCGGTGCTGCGGGCGTCGAAGCGGGGTTCGCTGCCGGGCAGCGCGGCGGCAGCGAAACAGCCCGCCTCGGCCAGTTCCTCCACGATCTCGCGGTCGAGCCCGCACAGGCTGGACAGTTCGTCCAGACCGACTGCGGCCGCCTCTTCGCTCAGCACAAGAATCTCGACCTGCCCCTTCGTGGCCATTTCAGCGCCCTCCGAAATGGGTTCGCGGATCGAATCGGGAAACCTGATTCAACTGCTCGAAAAGGGCCTTCTCCTCGGCGCTGAGCGTGGCGGGAACGACGATCTGGATCAGCGCGTAAAGATCGCCCGCCCCATGGCCCCCCGGTTTCGGCAGACCCTTGCCGGGCAGGCGAAATTTCTGCCCCGAGCGTACGCCGGCCGGCAGTTTGAGCCGCGCTTTGCCGTCGGCGGTGGGGATGTCGACGGCGGCACCGAGGGCCGCTTCCCAGGCGGTGATGGGAACATCGAGGTAAAGGTCGTGGCCGGTGGGACGGAAAACGGGGTGGGGTTGGATGACGATCTTCAGGTAGAGGTCGCCGTCAGCCGCCCCGCCGGTGCCGCGCCCGCCTTTGCCGCGCACGCGCATCGTCTGTCCATCGGTGGCACCCTTGGGAATGCGCACTTTGACCTGCCGGGGCGCGCGCCGCGTGCGGCCGGCGCCATCCGCTTCGGGCACGTGGATCTGGAACTCCGCCTCGGTACCGTGCATGGCCTGTTCCAGGGAAATCTGGACCGATGCCTCGACGTCCTGGCCGGGCGCCCCCATGCGCGGGCCGGGCGTCGGGCCGCGGCGCGCACCGCCGAAAAGTTCGGAGAAGAAGTCGCTGAAATCGAACCCGGCTGCGCCCGGTCCGCCGGCCTCAAAGCGAAATCCCCCGGCGCGCTTGCCCCAGTCCGGAGGTGGGCGGAACTCCTGGCCGGGGCGCCAGGTGCCGAGGTTGTCGTAGGCGGCACGTTTCTCGGGGTCCTTCAGGACCTCGTAGGCTTCAGCGACTTCCTTGAATCGTTCCTCGGCGTTGGCTTCTTTCGAGACGTCTGGGTGGTACTTGCGGGCTTTGACCCGGTAGGCCTTCTTGATTTCGTCCGCCGAAGCGTCGCGTTTCACGCCTAGCGTCTTGTAGTAGTCCTTGTATTCCATCCGGGCTCCATGCTGCCGTCGATGCGGCGGGTTTCCCGCATGACCCGGGCTTCAGCGCCGATGGCCGGAAGCCCCAGGGCGGCGGACACCTACCATTTCGGGTCGGGCGCGAAGCGGCCGGGGAACGGCTGCGGTTCGCGCTCGCGCGGTGCGGGGCCAATAATGCCACGGGCGACGAGGTTGGCGTAGCTGTCGTAACGGATGGTGACGACCTCGTCCGGCGAATGCCGTGCGCGTTCGAACCGGGTGTATTCCGTCGGCGCATATTGGCGTTCGCCGTGGCCGGTGCCCAGGCGTTCGCGTTCCGGCTGGTACGGCGCGCCGGCGGGCGCTTCGGCGGCGCGGGCGGTTTCGCTTTTTTGGGCATCGGCGCTACTCGGCGCCGGTGCCGGGCGGACGCGGTCTTTGCGTTCCTCGATCATCGGCACTGGCTCGGGACGGGAGCGTTCGCGGAACACGGCGACGCCGATCACGCCGACATTGCCGGGGCGCTCGGTGCGTGCGG
>JBAWHH010000010.1:0-2501 GCA_049593715.1 Rhodocyclaceae bacterium | reverse complement strand
GTCGAAGCTTTCGTCGATCTCGCGGAAGGCTTCGCGGATGGTGCTGATGTGTTTGCGGATGTTGTCCCGGTTGCGCCCGCTTTTCACCACCTGGAACAGCTCGTCGTAGGACACGACGTCGCCGCGCCGCTGGTACAGCGTCGCCAGGATGCGCTGCGCCGTCAGGGGCAGATTGACCCGTTTGCCGCGCCACAGCGGGGCGCCTTGGCGGATGGGATCGAGGGAAAGCTCGTCGCCCTGCGCTTCCGCCGCTTTTGGCGCAGTGCCGTTGCCGCCCGGGCGCGAGGCGCGCAGGATTTCGAGGAAGGTCTCGATGAAGTCGGCCTCGTCGAAAGTGGTCTTCTGCAGGTAATCCCAGGCATCCAGGGCTTTCATGATGCTGCGGTAAATGGCCGCCGGCATGGCGGAGACCACCAGTACCGGCGTGCCGCGGCCGGTCTTGTTGATGGCGTTGATGATGGCCACGCCGGCATGGCGCTCGCGGCCGAGTTCGATGTCCAGGGTCACCACGTCGTAACTTTCCCGCACCACCGCCGCTTCCGCATCGTCCCGGTTGAACCACTGGTCGACGCGAATTCCCGGCCGCGCGGCGAGGATCCCTTCCTTGATCTGGTTGCTGGTGGGCGGGTCATCCTCGATGACGGCGACCTTGAGCATGATCTTCCTTCAGGGGTTTGGCGGTTCGGACAAGAAGACCCGCCGGCGGCGCCAAGTATCGCCGCTTTTGCCCCGGCGGATCACCCGCCGCCCGTGAGCGTTTGTTCACGCGGCGGAGTGGGCACGCCGGCCGAAGAACCGAAGTCTCCCCGCGGCGGCATGGAGTGCTCCGGGCACCTGCCCGCACCATGCCTGCCATGAACACCGGAGGCGGATCGATCTTCCCGCCGCCGGGGAGCGCCCGGCCCGGGACTCCGCCGCGAAGATCAACAAGACTCGGGAGAACACCATGCTGGTCCGCATCAAACCCATCACGCAAAGTGTGCGCAAGGCCTTCGGCGCCATTGCCACCCGCCTTCACACCGCCCGTGCCGGCATCGTCGTGCTCGCCGCCGTGGCCGGTGGCGGCTATGCGCTGGTCGCCCATCCGCCCATGCAGAGCGTCGGCCGCGGCGAAGTGGCGATCCGCATCAACCAGCTCACCGGCGGCACGGCGGAAATCCAGGAAGGCGCGGCCCTGGTCATACCGGGCCTGCACGAGCTGCGCCGCTTCTCCCTGCGCGACCAGTTGTACCGCCCGGAAGGCAGTGACACCGCCGATGGCTCGGCGCCGTTCCAGACCGTCGAAGGGCTTTCCATCGGTCTCGACGTATCCGTCCGCTATGCCCTCGATCCGGGCAAGATCGCCGTGATGGCCCGCGCCCTGCCCGAAGACATCGGCGCCGAAGTGGTCCAGCCCGCCGTTCAAGGCGTGCTCTACAAGACGCTCGCCCGCTACACCGTGCGCGAGATCTTCTCCACCAAGCGCCAGGAAATCAAGCAAGGCATCGAAACGGAACTCAAGCCCTTGCTGGAAAAGGACGGCATCAAGCTGCAGGCGGTGCTGATCGGCAAGGTGGATCTGCCCGCGGACTACAAAACGGGGATGGAAAAGCTGCTGGCGGAAGAACTGGCGAGCGAGAAGATGCGCTACACCCTGGAACTGAAAGAAAAGCAGGTCACGCAGACCGGGCTGGAGGCCCAGGCGGAGAAAGTGCGGCGGGAAAAGGCTGCCGAAGCGGCGGGCGAAGAGCAGATCATCGCCGCCAAGGCCCAGGCCGAAGCCATGAAGCACGTCCTGCCTTTCAAGCAGAAGCAGATCGAGCAGCGTCGGCTGGAAGCGGAAGCGGAGAAAGTGGCGCGCATCAAGTCCGCCGAAGCCGCTTCCCAGGCGCGCCAGATCGAAGCCGCGGGCGAAGCCGAATCGCGGCGCAAGCTGGCCGATGCCGAAGTTTATCGGCAGGATCATCTGGGCAAGATCGCCAGCGAACAACTGGCCCGGGATGGCGCCCTGATCCACAAACATCCCCTGCTGATCCAGAAGGCCATGGCGGACAAGCTCTCGGACAAGGTCTCGGTCATCATCGCGCCGACCCCGGTGGACGGCGGCTTCATCGGCTCCGCGCTGCTCGGCGCCGGCCGGCAAGCGGCAACGGCACAGCCGGTCGCCGCCACCGAGCAGGTTCCGGATGAAACGACCGCCGAGGGCCAATGACCATGCTCGCCGCCGCCGCCCTCACCGTCATCGCTATCGTCACCCAGGATCAAACCGCTTTGCGCGCGTCACCCCGCGACTCGGCGCCGCAACAGGCAGCCCTGTGGCAAGGCGATCGCCTCGAAATCCGTGGCCGCAAGGGCGACTATCTGCAGGTCTACGACCATCGGCGGGAGCGGGCCGGCTACGTCCGCGCCGGCCAGGCCCGCGTTCAGTCGCTCAAGCCGGAAGCCGCCCCGGAACTGCTGTCCATCGTCCGCTTCCTCAAGGACATGCCGGGCTCGGAAGCTCTGGGTATCGCCTTCGGCAC
>JBAWHH010000009.1:0-4528 GCA_049593715.1 Rhodocyclaceae bacterium | reverse complement strand
GTTCCGTTCCGTACGTGACGCGCTCGGGGCGTACATTCCCGAACGGCCTAGCGGTAGTCCTTATAGTTGAGGCTGTACTTGCTCATGCGCAGCCCGAGGATGCGCCGGGTCAGTCCCAGTTGCGTGGCCGCCAGGGTCATGTTCCCGTGGTGGGCCTTGAGCACGTCGACGATCATTTCGTACTCCACCGCCGCCAGCTTGGCATCCAGGCTGCCGGTTTCCCCGGAATCGGAGGCGACCGGCAACTGCAGCGAGGCGGGCAGGTTGTAGCCGTGGATGACGCCATCTTCGGCAAGCAGCATGGCCCGCTCGATGACGTTTTCCAGTTCGCGCACGTTGCCCGGCCAGTGATAGCAAAGCAGCATGTTGATCGCCGGCGTGGAAATCCGATTGACGCTGATGGCCATTTCCCGCGAGAACTTGGCCACGAAATAGTCGGCCAGGGCGATGACGTCGTTGCCCCGCTCGCGAAGCGGCGGAATGGTGATGGGGAAGACGTGCAGGCGGTAAAACAGGTCTTCGCGGAAGGTGCCCTTTTCGACCATGTCCGCGAGATTCCGATTGGTGGCGGCCAGAATGCGCAGGTCCACTTTGATCGAGGCGTTGCCGCCCACGCGCTCGAAGGTCTTCTCCTGCAGCACGCGCAACAGCTTGGCCTGCATCGGCAGGGACATTTCCCCCACTTCGTCGAGAAAGATGGTGCCGCCGTCGGCTTCCTCGAAGCGGCCGCGGCGCAGCGTCGTCGCCCCGGTGAAAGAGCCTTTTTCGTGGCCAAATAGCTCACTTTCGATGACGCTCTCGGGCAGCGACGCGCAGTTGAATTTGACGAAGGGGCCGGGGGCATTCGGGCTGTTGTAGTGAATGGCGCTCGCCACGAGTTCCTTGCCCACGCCACTTTCCCCCAGGATCAGCACCGTCGTCTTGGATTTCGTGACGCGCTCGATCAGCCGATACACTTCGAGCATGGGTTTGGCGTTGCCGATGATGTTGGTCGGCTTGAAACGCTCCAGTAGGGCGCTGCGCAGCCGCTGGTTCTCGTCCTCGAGCCGGCTGGTGAACACGTTCTCCACCATGTAAAGCTCGACCGCCTGGGCCGTCACCGTCGCCAGCACACCCAGAATCTCCACGTCCAGATTGAGCAGCCGCCGGTCGTCGTAGAGCCGTTCAGCGCTGATGGTGCCCATGACCTTTCGCCCGCGCTGGATGGGCACGCAGATGAACGAGAGCTTGGCATCGGGGGCAACGCCGCGGCTGTCGGTGCGGTTGAGGAACTCCGGCTCTTCGCCGATGCGCGGCACCACGATGGTCTTGCCGGTTTCCACGACTTTGCCGGTGATGCCTTCGCCCAGGTGATAGACCCCTTTGGCGGCTTCTTCGTCGCTCAGCCCCACGCTTTCATAGACGCAGATCTTGCCGGTGCGCGTGTCGTAAAGACTCACCATCGCGCGCACCACCTTCATGTGCCGCTGCATCAGGCGCAGCAGGACGGTGAGAATGTGCGACAGGTCGCCGCTGTCCGTCGCGATCCGGCTCATCTCGTAGAGCAGGGGCAACAGGTTCGTGCGGCATTCCCCGAGATTGATTTCGCACAGTTGCGGCACGGGTTTGTGCAAGGGCTTCAGCATGGTGATCACTTTCCGAGGGGCATTTGGCTCCCGCTCGCATTGAGGGTCCCAAGGGGGGTGGGGCAGGGTTCAGGCATGGCGCCAAGGTGCTTGTTCGCAAGCCCGAGATCGGCGCGAGAAACTTCGGACCCGCGGCCTTTCACCTCACGCTCCAGTGCGGAAATCGCCGCCTGATATTCCCGTTCGAGGGCGCGGTAGGAGGCGATGAGCCGGCGAGCGTAGTCCGTCAGCCGGCTCCCGCCGCCTCGTCTTCCGCCAGTGGTACAGGCGAGCAGCGGTTGGCCGGCTGTGCGAGTCATGGCATTGACAGTCTCCCAGGCGCATTTGTACGAAAGGGGAATTTGCCGGGCCGCCTGGCTGATCGAGCCGAACTCGTCGATAGCCTCCAGCAGGCAAATGCGCGTGGGTTCAATAAACGCGCCACCGCCACAGTCAATGCAAAGCCTTCCCTGCCATTTGCGCAGCTTTCCTTTCATCGTCGATCCCTATTCGACACGGTGGGCTTCACCGCGAAAGACAGGTCGTTACGAAACGCGTGCCAGAAACCTGCCCGGGTCAGAATCTGTGGGTGGCCCATGGATGCCTACTCGCTAGGCGCAGGCAGGACCCGCAAGGAGAGGCCAAGGCGGCGCGAGATCTCGCGGCGGATGCCACCCAGTGTCTGAGCGGCCAGGGAACAATGCACACACGCTCCGGTCAGGCGCACTCGCACGACCTCACCTTCGACGCAGACAAACTCGATATCCCCGCCGTCACGCTGGATCGCGGGCCGAACAGATTGGATGACCTCGTCGATCGCGGTGAGCCGCGCGGCGATGTCACCTTCGATTTCCTGAAGGGTCTCGGCTCTAATTTCAGTGGTTGTCTCGGACACGGCGCCATCTCCTTTGGATGTCAATACGGCTTTAAGCTGGTAGGAAATTGAGAGCAGGCCTGTCATGGATGGCCGCGTCAGGCCGGCTCGCACGCCGAGCGTAAGTCCCGTGACGCAGCCTGGGCGGCGACCAATGGGCGTCGTCGCGCGATGGACACTCCGTCGGTGTGTGTGGTCAGCATCACTTCGGCATCGAGTCGGCGAAAAACAGCGACGTGCTCGAATGCGCACAATCCTCGTGCGCGGCGACGGCGTGGCGGATCAACCACTGCCCGGTACGCAGCCGCCAGGCAACGCGCTCTTCGGCATAGACCACGGTTACGTAGAGAACGTCATCGTCCTCGCAGTACAACTGCGTGAGGGTGTAGGTATAGGCGCAGTAGCAGGGCATATCCCGTTCGTCGCGGCCAATCACTCGCGCAGCGGCCACTTCGTATTCGCGCTGAATCTCGAAGCGCAGTGGTGGGACCACCCCATCGTGCCAATCCGCTGGCAGTCCCCGGCGCCAGGGGTGGGTGTTGGTCTCCAGGCGACGCCTCCAGGTGGTTGGGGTGCAGCGATCATTCGCAGCTTCACATTGGATAGGCATCGAATTGGTCTCAGCGCGGACAAACGACGGGCCGGCGTCGCGACCCCATGAAGGGGCGCAGACGCACAGTGGCCTGGGAAAAGGGGTAACGATTTGGCTGCGCGAGTGTCGTGCGCCGATTGATCATCCGCACCGAGAAGGCTTCGAGCCAGTTCCAAATCGTTGGGCGCAGCGATCGCGGGAAACCCACGTCGTCGAAAGCCAGCAGCAGTTCCGCAAGCCAGACCTCCCGCGCCGCCTCATCGATGGTGAAATCGAAGTGGCGCTCGCGCAGGCTGGATTGCTTCGTCCCTCCCGCCACGCGCCGCGGGCCGCCGCAGGCCTCGACGACAAAAGCGGCCGCGCGGTCGATGCCGTGGGCGAAGCGGTCCGGATCGACGGGAAAAAGGGGCGAAAGGGACGAGTCCCGGAGCCGCTCGTGGTGGCGCTTGACCAGCGCTCGCAGCAGGGCTTCGCCGGCAAGTTCCGCAACGTTCGAGGAAGGTAGCGGGATGGGCGGGAACTGCAGGTCGGAGAAGCCCTCCCCAATGCATGTGGCCCTATCGTTCGACACGGCGTCGTTGCTCGCGTCGAGCCCGGTCGGCCCTTCATCTCCTGCCGCGGTGCTCTGGTCGTGATCGGACGTCGTGGTTGATTGGCGCATCGTGTTTTTCCCCAAAAAGGATCCAGCAGGTGAGGCCATCCTGGCTGTTCCAATGCGATTGAGTGCGCCGCGTCATGTCGAGCCCAAGTCTTCACGGGAACCGCTCAGAAAGGATCTGTGCAGGATCTATGCCTGATCGGGATATACCGAATAATATGGCGAACAATGGCGAGGTTCTGGGGGGATGCCGCCGCACGGAAGCGCCAAGGATTGAGGGAGCCACTGTCGAATGTCGGACAAAGTACAGTACGCGTCGTAGACGCGACACTATACCGCAGCCGGCCCGGAGACTGCGGGTCTGCATCGCGCAAGACCACGGGCCAGTGTGCGTTCGGGTGACGGCGCCCTTTTAGGGACATGAGCGCACAGAGCCCGCCACTACCGCGTCAGATAGCGATTTCGAGTGAAAGAGATGCGCGGGTGACGGCTAGCGCGATAAAGCTGGCGAAATAGCGCAAGTGGCGAAACGGCGACGCCGGCAATGGCGCTCGCACTGAAGGCTCACCTCGGCGAGGCATCCCGGCCTGCGCCCGAATGGTGGTGCGGGGCGAAGATTTCGGTCCTGAGATGGACATCCAGCCACTCATTGTGGGCGGCGCGCGATCCTCGTCCTCGGAGGTGATGGCGCCGGAGACGCAGGCCTCGCCGCGGCGGACCCGATGGAGTTCTCGTCCGGATGGAGCCGTCAATTGCTGCTGTAGCAGCAACCGCCTAAGTGCGGTGAGCCGATCTGTCCCAGGAGAGCGAGTTGCAGTTGCTGTGCCTGCGCTTGTCGCCAACGTCGCTTAACCAAGGCC
>JBAWHH010000008.1:0-8640 GCA_049593715.1 Rhodocyclaceae bacterium | reverse complement strand
TGGATCCTGCGTGACGGGCTGGCCGTCCGGCTGCAGGTGCAACTCCACAAGATTCTGTGGGGCAACGCGCCGGGACGCTGAAACGACAAATCGACCATGGAACATCGCCGCGCTGTTGTCCTGCTGTCGGGCGGGCTGGACTCCGCCACCACCCTGGCCCTCGCCGGTTCCCAGGGATTCGATTGCTTCGCCCTGTCGGTGGCTTACGGCCAGCGCCACGATGCCGAACTGGCGGCGGCCCAGCGCGTGGCGGCCGCCCTCGGCGCGCGGGAACATCGCGTCATCCCGGTCGGACTGGCGCAATTCGGCGGGTCCGCGCTGACGGACGACGCCATCGCCGTACCCACCGCCGGCGTTCAGTCCGGAATTCCCGTCACCTACGTCCCGGCGCGAAACACGGTGATGCTGTCGCTGGCCATGGCCTGGGCGGAAGTGCTCGGTGCGCGGGACATCTTTCTTGGCGTCAATGCCATCGACTATTCCGGCTACCCCGACTGCCGGCCGGAATTCATCCGCGCCTTCGAGGCGATGGCTAACCTCGCCACCAAAGCGGCCGTCGAGGGGGCGCATCTGACTGTACACGCGCCGCTGATCCATCTATCGAAAGCGCAGATCGTAAGGCTCGGTACCGACCTCGGCGTGAACTACGCGTCCACGGTGTCCTGTTACCAGGCCGATGCGGAAGGCCGCGCTTGTGGCGCCTGCGACGCCTGCCGCCTGCGCCGCGAAGGCTTTTCGGCCGCCGGCCTGCCGGATCCCACCCGCTATCGCCGGAGCTGAGCCGCTTCGGCTCCAGTTGGCCCGTTCGACATTCCAATCGGGCGGGAGCGGCCGGCTCATTGGTCCGGCTATGCCCTGATTCGCCGCCGCCGCAGGTAAGATGTTGGCTCCCGCACCAAAACGCAAACACTGCGGCGGGGAACGAGGCCTGAGACTTCGCCGAGTCCCCGGCTGCGCGAGGCAGGGCGCTTATGGAATCGAAAGAGATCAGGCTGGGCATCGACCTGGGCGGCACCAAGATCGAAATCGTTGCCCTCGACAACCGCGGGACCGAATTGCTGCGCCGCCGCGTGGCGACCCCCCGCAATGACTATCCGGCGACGGTGCACGCGGTTGCGGCTCTCGTCGGCGCGGCAGAGCGGGAATTGGGTGTGCGTTGTACCGTTGGGGTCGGCACGCCCGGGGCGATGTCCGCCGCCTCCGGCAATCTCAAGAACTCCAACTCCACCTGGCTCAACGACCAGCCTCTCAGACAAGATCTGGAGCGCGCCCTCGGCCGGGAGATCCGCCTCGCCAACGACGCAAACTGTTTTGCCTTGTCCGAGGCGGTGGACGGCGCGGGGGAAGGCCGTGACGTGGTGTTCGGCGTCATCCTGGGTACCGGCGTGGGCGGCGGCATCGTGGTGCGCCACCATGTGCTGACCGGGGCCAATGCCATTGCTGGAGAATGGGGTCACAACCCGCTGCCGTTCCCGCGGCCCGAAGATCTGCCGGCGCCGCCCTGCTATTGCGGACAACACGGCTGCGTGGAAACCTTTCTTTCGGGCCCCGGCATGGCGCGCGACCACTTTCTGCATGGCGGCCAGACCCTCGACGCGCCGGCCGTGGTTGCCGCCGCCCTGTCCGGCGATGCAGCGTGCGCGGCCACCCTGGCGCGTTACGAAGAACGGCTGGCCCGGGCGCTGGCCCAGGTGATCAACCTGCTTGACCCTGACATCATCGTGCTGGGCGGGGGCATGTCCAACATCGAGCGCCTCTACGAGAACGTCCCCCGGTTGTGGACCCCGTTCGTCTTCTCAGATCATGTCGCCACGCCGCTGGTGCGCAACCTCCATGGCGACTCCTCCGGGGTGCGCGGGGCGGCGTGGTTGTGGTCTTGAGCGGCAGCGGCGACATCCCTCGCAGATGAATGGATCGGTTCGAGTCTTTTAGCCCGTCGCAGGCACCAGGAGAACAGGATGGACTCGCCTTTTGCCCGCTGTAACAGCGTCATTGATCAGGTATTCGTCGGCACGCGCCAGTCGCTTCCCCCGGAAGGGCAGCCGACGGGCATGTACAAGCGGCCGGTGGCGGGCCCTGTGGACCTGGGCCGCGAGGGTCTGGCTGGCGACGTGCAGGCGGACCGCCGCGTGCATGGCGGGCCGGAGAAGGCGCTGCATCATTACCCTGCCGAGCATTACGCGACGCTGACGGCGGTTTTCCCGGCCGCCGCGGACGCGCTGGTGCCCGGCAGCCTGGGGGAAAACGTCACCACATTGGGCTTGGTGGAAGACGCGGTGTGCGTTGGCGACGTCTTTCGCCTTGGCACGGCGCGCATCCAGGTCAGCCAGCCCCGCTCTCCCTGCTGGAAAATCGACTGCAAGTTTGCGGCAACCGGCATGGCGCGGTTCATCGCCGAAAAGGGCATCACCGGTTGGTATTACCGGGTGCTGGAGACGGGCCGTATTGGGCCCGGCGATGGGCTGGAACTGCTGGATCGAAACGTCGATCCTGTGACCTTGAGCCGCCTCTGGCGCGCCCAACTCGAAAGGCGCCCGGCGCTTGACGAATTGCAGCGGCTCCTTGGTACGCCAGGATTGGCCCCGGGTTGGGCGAAGAAACTGGCCGATCGCCTGGACTGGCTGCGGCGCAATCCGGAACTGGACTTCGGCTGACGGGTAGTCGGTCTTTGCTCGCGTCCGCATGCTCCTGCGGGCACCCGGGCGGGCTTGCGACGCGGCGACGGTCGGTACAAAAAAGCCCCCTTCCGGCTGGCGCCGGAAGGGGGCCTTGAGCAACGCAAAAATTTCTAGTGTGACGCTTCGGCGGCGAGGATCCCGGTGTTTTGGCGCACGTAGAGTTCGTCCCACATCTCGTCGGCCCGCTTGTCGCGGTAGAGCAGCGAACCGATGATCACGCACAGGAAGCCCAGCGGGATCGAAATCAGGCCGGGATTCTTCAGATCGAACAACGGCTTCTCCAGGCCCATGATGCTCGTCGTTTCGCCCTTGAGATTGGCGATGACGGTTTCCGCGCCCTTCTTGGCCTTTTCCTGAACGGCGATGTCTTTCTGGATCTTTTCCTGGGCTGCCGGATCGGACGCCTCCGCCAGGTTGGCATTGAGTTTCACCAGCTTGTCTTCCGCCCCCTTGATGATTTTCTCCTGTGCCGGTTTGACCACCAGCGGATAGGTCATGTTGGGTGACACGAGTACCAGAAGGATGGCTGACAGGGCGCCGACGATCATGCCAAGCATGATCCCGGCGGTGTTGCACCTGCGCCAGTAGAGGGTGAGCAGCACACAAGGAAGATTGCTGGATGCCGCCACGGCGAACGCCAGGGCCACCAGATGCGCCACGTTCTGGCCTTTGGCCAGAATGCCGATGGTAATGGCCAGCGCACCCACGATCACGGACGAAATGCGGGCGGCCCGTACTTCCTCTTCCTGGGTGGCACGTTCGCCCTTGATGACGCCGACCCAGATGTCGTGGGACATCGCGGAGGCGGACGCCAGCACCAGGCCTGCGACCACTGCAACGATGGTCGCGAAGGCAACCGCTGCGACGAAAGCGAGGAACAGATTGCCCAACATCGATTCCGCTCCGCCGCCAAGGAACTGCGCCAGCAACGGACCGGCCATGTTGCCGCCCTTGTCGATGCGCGTGATTTCCAGCGCGCCGACGTTGATGGCCGAACCCAGGCCGAGGAACAGCGTGAGCACATAGAACCCGCCGATGATCGCCATCGCCCAGATCACGGAAACTCGGGCCGCCTGCGCATTGGGTACCGTGAAGAAGCGCATCAGGATGTGGGGCATGCCCGCCGTACCCAGCACCAGGGCCATGCCCAGGGAGATCTGGTCGATCGGGCTCTTCAGGAATAGACCCGGTTCGAGGAAGCGCTGCCCCAGTTCCTCAGGACTCATCGTCTTCGCCGCATCACCGATGAGCCGGGTGACCTGGCCCTGGATGTTGACGTTATCCACCGCACCTTGAAGGAAGGCGGGCAGGCTGAATCCGTAGGGGGCCCAGGTGAAGATCACCAGCAGAATGGACGCGGTTACCAGCAGCACCGCCTTGATGATCTGCACCCACGTCGTCGCCACCATGCCGCCGAACAGGACGTACATGAGCATGATCACACCCACCACGATCACGGACACTTCGTAATCGATGCCGATCAGGGTCTTCACGAGGACGCCGCCGCCCACCATCTGGGCGGTCAAGTAGAAGATCGATACCGTGATGGTGGAGATCGCGGCGACGGTTTTCGCCTTCTTGGGATCATTGCGAAACGCCAGGATGTCGCCAAGCGTGTATTTGCCGATGTTGCGGCACGGTTCGGCAATCACCAGCAGCACGGTGATGTAGGCCACCAGCCAGCCCACCGAGTACATGAAGCCATCGTAGCCATAGAGCGAGATCAGCCCGGCGATGCCGAGGAACGATGCCGCGGAGAGGTAGTCGCCGGCGATCGCCCAACCGTTCTGGATACCCGATACCGACCTGCCGGCGGCGTAGAACTGCGACGCGCTCTTCACCCGCTTCGCCGCCAGGTACGTGACGAACATGGTGATGCCGATGATCACCCCGAAAACCAGGAATGTCAGCCACTTGAACTTGTCGTTGACGGCGCTTTGGGCGTAGGCGCCGGTGGAAAGCAGAACCAGCCCTAGCGCCAGGGAACCTTTGAGCCAATGAGTGCGGTCCATCATCTTCCCCCTCTGCCGATATTGGCGGCGTTTTTGATGAGAACCAGGGCTTCGGCGTCGAATTCCGCGTTGGCCCGCCTTGCGTAGTACCAGGCGATGCCCCACGCCACCACGAACTCGGAGAGTGCGAATACCAGCCCGACGTTGATTGGTCCCCACACCTTGATCTTGAACAGATCGGGGAAATAGCCTGCGCCGAGCGGCAACAGGAAATAGTAGGCCATCGAGAACACCATCAGGGACCACAGAAACGTCGTCTTCTTCTTGTGCAATGCCTGGAAGCGTGGATCCGAGTCGATGGCAGCCCAGTTCAACTGCGCTTGCTGCGCCATATTGTCTTCCTCCTCAATTGTGGAAAGTTGAATCGAAACGGCCTCTTACCTTTGATTGATCTCCTTCAAATGACGCGCGTTGACTGTACATCAAGTATTGACACATGGTGAATCTGCCGGCGGTCTCACGCCAGGGGGAACGCGTCGTTCGGCGGGGGCGGCTCTGCGGTTTTTGCCCGGCGGCGCGGGAACGAGACGATGACCAGCGTGCCCTTGCCATCCGCGCCAGTTTCCAGGCGCACATGCGCCCGATGCAATTCGGCGATTTCCCTCACGATGGCCAAGCCCAGACCGCTACCTTCGGCACCGCTGCCCAACGAGCGGTAGAAGCGCTCGAAGACACGTTCACGCTCCTCCGGTGGGATGCCGATTCCATCATCTTCGACTTCCAGGCTGGCGAGCGCGGTGCCGACGGTGCGGGCCGTCACCTTGCCGCCCTCGGCGGTGTACTTGATGGCGTTGTCGATGAGGTTCTTGATCATCTCGCGCAACTGCAGCGGATTGCCTTCCACCAGCAGCGGCCGGCCGGTGACGTCGATACCGAAATCGATCCGCTTGCGCCGCGCCTGGGGGAAAAAATCCGGTGCCGATTCCTTCAGCACAGACTCGAGATCGACCACCTGCGCCGCAGGGGCCTTGTCGAAGCTTGCCTCGGCCCGGGCCAGCGCGAGCAGTTGGTTGATGAGATGGGCGGTACGGTCGGCGCTGGCGGAAATCCCTTCGAGGGACGTGCGGATCTGCGTCGCATCCGTCTCGCTGAGCGCCAGTTCAGTCTGCATCTTGAGCCCGGCCAGTGGTGTGCGCATCTGATGCGCGGCGTCGGCGATGAAGCGCTGTTGCGCCTTCAGGTTCTGCTCCAGCCGCCCCATCATCGCGTTGAACGCGTTGAGGATTGGCACCACTTCCTCGGGCATGCCTTGGGTATCGATCAGAGACAGATCGCTGGGGCGGCGGTGCTCGATCAGACGCTGCAATCGGCTCAGCGGCGCGATGCCGCGCCCCAGGCCCAAATAAACCAGCACGACGGCCAGCGGAATGATGGCGAACTGGGGCAGCAAGACGCCGGCAATGATGCGGTTCGCCAGATTTGTGCGTTTGCCGCGGGTTTCGGCTACTTGCACTAGCGCGGCCGGCGCGTGGCGTCCGTCACGCGGGCCCAGATAGCGGTAGGCGACGCGCACCTCTTCGCCACTGATCAATTCGTCGCGGTAGCGGATTGCGTAGATAGGGGATTCCAGTTGCTGCGGTACGTCGGGAATCTCCGCGTCCCCCGCCAGGGGCCGGCCGCCCGGCCCGCGGACCTGGTAGTAGATCGTATCGACTTGGTCATGGCGCAGCAGGTTCCGCGCCTGAGCAGGCAGCGACGTGACCGATCCGTCGCTGGCGACCTGCACTTGGCGCGCGATGGCGAGTAGGTCTTCCGACAGGGCCTGATCGTAAGGGACATCCGCAATGCCCTTGGCGATACCGAAAATGACCGCGATGCTGATCGGCCACAGGAACAGCAGCGGCGCGAGCATCCAGTCGAGGATCTCGCCGAACAGCGAGTTGAACTGGGCATTGTCCGGTTGCGGATCAGTGCGGGTTTTCTGCGCCGGCATCCGCCTTTTCCAGGCAATAGCCGAGGCCGCGCACCGTCACGATTCTTGCACCGGAGGGTTCCAGCTTCTTGCGCAGCCGATGTATATAGACCTCGATGGCGTTGCTGCTCACCTCCTCGCCCCAGCTGCAAAGACAATCGATCAACTGTTCCTTGCTCACCAGACGTCCGGGGCGCAGCACGAAAACCTCCAGCAGGCCCAACTCCCTTGCTGACAGGTCCAGCACCTGATCTCCAATCCGCGCCACTCGCTCGGCCTGGTCGTAGGCGAGCGAGCCGAACTCGATGCGGGTTGCACTGCCGGTGCCGCGCCGGGTAAGCGCCCTTACGCGTGCCGAAACCTCCGCCAGGGCGAATGGCTTGCACAGGTAGTCGTCGGCGCCGGCATCAAGCCCGCGCACGCGGTCTTCGACACCGTCCTGGGCGGTCAGGATGAGGACGGGCACGGCACATTTGCGTGCTCGCAAGCGTCTGAGGACGTCGATGCCGGAAAGGCGGGGCAGGCCGAGATCGAGGATAACTAGGTCAAAACTCTGGCTCGACAGGCCGGCATCCGCGGCCGCTCCGTCAGTAACGTGATCGACGGCATAACCGGATTTGCGCAAGGCACGGACAAGGCCGTCCGCGATGACCGCGTCGTCTTCAGCCAAGAGGATCCGCATTTCTATCCGGCGCGTAAGTTTGGTGTAAGCCAGCCGCCGTAAGGTACGCCCGCTGTTTCCTTTTGTTCGGTCCAGGGAGGATGCGCCAAAAAACGGCGCTACCTCGGGGCGCCACTCCTACCCTGCATGGCGTGGCCCCCACCGATTTTTCCGCCCCAGTCTAGCATAGCCGGTCCGGCGCTCCCCGGCAGCCGCGGCCGGCCACAAGTGCCCTTGCTTCGGTTCCGAAGGCCGTTTTGAACTCTGGTCGCCTTGTTGGGCCGAAATGATTGTGAGACACTCCGCGGCTTTTCCTTGGCATTGCTGCTGAACAGGTGGTAGTGCCACTCGGAGTGGCGCGGCGAAGCAAAGCGGCATGGCTATCGCCGGACTCCGTGGGCGACGATGCTGTTTTACCTGATGCAGGAATAGAACCGTGGCAATACTCATCACCCTTCCCGATCATTCCCAGCGATCTCTTCCCGGTCCTGTTACCGTTGCGGAGTTTGCTGCCTCCATCGGCCCGGGTCTCGCGAAAGCGGCCATTGCTGGAAAGGTGGACGGGAAACTCGTTGACCTCTCGTTCCGCATCGAGGGCGATGCGCACGTGGCGATCGTGACGGACAAGGACGCCGAAGGCGTTGAAATCATCCGCCACTCGACCGCCCACCTGCTTGCGCACGCAGCCAAGGAGATTTTCCCCGACGCCCAGGTGACCATTGGTCCGGTGATCGAAAACGGCTTCTACTACGATTTTTCGTACTCGCGCCCGTTCACGCCCGAGGATCTGGCCAAGATCGAGCAGCGCATGCAGGAGTTGTGCAAGAAAGATCTGCCGGTAGTGCGCGAAGTGTGGCCGCGGGACAAGGCGGTCGCGTTTTTCGAGAGCATCGGCGAGCATTACAAGGCCGAAATCATCGCCTCCATCCCGGTGGGAGAGGACGTTTCGTTGTATCGCCAGGGTGATTTCGTAGACCTGTGCCGTGGTCCCCACGTCCCCTCCACGCGCAAACTCGGCGTGTTCAAGCTGATGAAGCTGGCGGGAGCCTATTGGCGTGGGGATTCCCGCAACGAGATGCTGCAGCGCGTCTATGGTACGGCCTGGGCAAAGCGCGATGAACTGGACAGTTACCTCCACATGCTGGAGGAGGCGGAGAAGCGCGACCACCGTCGGCTGGGTCGCCATCTCGACCTGTTCCACCTCCAGGACGAAGCGCCGGGCATGGTGTTTTGGCACGCCAAAGGCTGGGTGCTGTGGCAGGAGATCGAGCAGTACCTGCGCCGCGTGTTGTACCAGCATGGCTACCAGGAAGTGAAGACGCCCCAGGTGATGGACCGCAGCCTGTGGGAACGCTCCGGGCACTGGGAGATGTACGC
>JBAWHH010000007.1:0-1888 GCA_049593715.1 Rhodocyclaceae bacterium | reverse complement strand
CCCGCGAGCACCTGCGTTTGTGCCTTGTTCGATCACGAGGAAGTGGGCAGCGAAAGCGCCGCCGGTGCAGGGGGAAGTCTCGTCTCCGACGTGCTGAATCGCATCGCCGGCAACACGGGGACGGACGGCGAAGGTTTCCGCTGTGCGCTGGCCCGCAGCTTCTTCATCAGCGCGGACATGGCTCACGCTTATCACCCCAACTTTCCCGCCGCCTACGAGCCCAACCATCGCGTCATGGTCAATGGCGGCCCGGTCATCAAGACCAATGCCAATCAGCGTTACAGCACCGGCGCGGAAACGGCGGCGCGCTTCATGGAGTTGTGCGAGCGAGCGGGGGTACCGCATCAGCACTATGCCCACCGCACCGACCTCGGCTGCGGCAGCACCATCGGCCCCATCGTCAGCGCGAAACTTGGCATTCCCTGTGTGGACGTGGGCTCGCCGATGTGGGCCATGCACAGCGTCCGGGAAAGCGCCGGTGTGCTCGACCACAGCCACATGATCGCCGTGCTCGGCATGGCATTCCAGCACTGATTCCCGCGCAGAACATGGCGTTCTGGCGACAGGAAAAGCCGCACACCGGACGGGCCGCCGCGCGGTTGGCAATCCATACGAAGGGGATAGGGTCACGGCAATGCACCAAACCCTGAGCGCTTCCTCCACCGATCGGCTTCTGCCGTGCCCCTCCTGCGGCATGCAGATGGCCCATCACCGGTTCGGCAGAAAGCAGGGCGGCGACGTCGAACTCGATCTTTGCTTCGCCTGCCAAGGCATCTGGTTCGACGCCTTCGAGAGCCTGCAATTGACCCCGGGCGGGGTCATCGAGTTGTTCAAGATGGTGCACGAGCACCAGGGTGATCAGCGGCTTCCGCTACGGGACACCATGCGTTGTCCGCGCTGCGCCAGCCTTTTGTCCCACTCGTTCGACCTGGCGAAAGTCGGGGGCAGGTTCAATTACCATCGCTGTACGCGCGGGCATGGGCGCTTGACCACCTTCGGCCAGTTCATGATCGAAAAGGGGTTCGTGCGCCAGTTGTCGACAGCCGAAATCATCGCTCTGCAGGCCAAGATCACGACGGTACGCTGCAGCAGTTGCGGGGCGCCGATCGACATCCAGCGCAACCACGCCTGTACCCATTGCCGCGCGCCGCTGACTTTCCTGGATCCGACAGCGGTCGCCCAGGCGTTGGGAAACTTCCAGCAGGCCGAGATCAAGCGCACGACGGTCGATCAGGGAGGTGTTGCCGACGCCATCCTGTCGTCCGCCCGCTCCTCACACGAAAAGGCCTCGTTCCAATGGAAAGAGGCCAAGGCTACCGACGAGGGCTCCGTCGGCGATCTGGTGCTGGCCGGCGCGTCCCTATTGCTGAGTCTGCTGCAGTCGTAAGGGCGGGTTTCGCGGCAAGCCGCCGGGAACTTCCGCCTCCGCGGGCGCCGCTGCGATGCAGAGCCCGCGGCCAGATATCAAGCCGCCATCTTCTGCGGCACATCTCGTAGCGTCAGGGCGTCGCCGATCAGGGTGAGGATTTTCACCACCTTGCCGTCCGGCCCGAAGTGGAAGGTTTCGGCCGACAGCCGGCCGCGGCTGCCACGGTAATAAACCGCCACGCTGTTCGGATACGTCAGGGTCGACAGCAATTTGAACTCGACTGCCTCGACGGTCCCCTGAAGGCCGGCCCAATAGCGCGAAAGCGCTGATTTGCCCCGCAGGATCCGTTTGGCCCGCCGGTCGAATTCAATCGATGCGGGAGCCCAATGCTCGAAATCGTCTGACAGCAGCGCCTGGATGCCCGAAAAATCGCCACGCCGCCAAGCATCGATCCAGGCTTCCGCCAGGGCATGCCCATACTTCTGCTCAACCATTGCCGTCTCTCCCTCCAGAGTAGGC
>JBAWHH010000006.1:0-6037 GCA_049593715.1 Rhodocyclaceae bacterium | reverse complement strand
AACCAGGCCATCTATCTGATTAACAATGACGACATAGTTGTGCCGAATCCGACCACGGCCACTATGGCAGTCACTTCCGCTCAAACCAGGATCAACAGTACCGGCACCCTCATCAGCGGTACGTTGGATGTTCGAGGCACGATTAGCAACGGCGCTGGCACGGTCACAATCGGTGACGATCTGAGCGTAACAGGGGCAACCAGCATCAACGCGAGCGCGAACAACGCGACAAACATCAACACCGGCACCAGCACCGGCGCAGTGACCATTGGAGGTTCCGCCAACACCACCAACTTGAACAGCGCGACCAATAACATCGGGGTCAGCAGTGGATACGCAACGGCAAACAACATTGGCACCAACAGCGCGTTCTCCAGCGCCAACAATATCGGGAATACCAACGCAGCCTCAACCGTGACGGCCAGAGGCGGCAATAGCACCCTATCGCTCGTGAACGGAACGGCCGGCCTCACTTCGGGCAGCAACGGCTTCACGACGACCAGCGCCAGCCAGACGTTGAGTGCGAACTCGGCGACGCTCGCCACCCAGCTCAACAACGTCGGCGATGCAGCCAGCCGCCAGAATATTGCCGGCGCCGTTTACGTCAATCGGCTGGAAGGCAACACCCTGATCAACGGCAATACCTACATCAATGGAACGCTCGCCTACAGTTCCAATACTTCGGCCACCACGACAGTTACTTCCGGCACTTCAGTAGTTGCCGGAGCGACCCAGGCCACAACAGGCCAAATGACGATAGTCAACTCGGGCGGCTCGGGCGCCAACGTGGATCAGAATGGGAAGATCACGACTGGCGTGGTCGGCCAGACTACCGGTTCGCTGGTGGTCACCAACGGCATCGGAGAGTCGCACGGTTTCGTGGTCGACGAGACGTCTGCCACCATGTCTGGAGGCCTGCGTTCTACCAGCCTGACGCTGAACGACAACGGCGCCCGTTTCAGCAATTCGGCGACCGGCGCGCCCGTCCGGGTGACCGGCGTAGCGGATGGAAACCACGATTTTGACGCTGTGAATTATCGCCAGTTGAAGCAGGTTGCCGCTGGGGTCGCCGGCACGTCGGCCATGGCCAACATACCGCAGGTGGATCCGAACAAAACGTTCGCCATCGGTGCCGGTCTCGGCCATTACCAGAGCCAGACCGCCCTGGCGCTAGGCGGATCCTACCGGGTTGCGCAGAACGCCGTAATCAAGGCCTCCGTCTCCCTGGTGGACAGCGGTTCGGACAAAACCACGGTCTATGGCATAGGGGCCGGCATGTCTTGGTGAGTTTCTGCGTGGTCTGCGGCGGTTCCAAGGGAGCCAGTGCGAAAAAAGGGGGCCAGGCTCGGATTCTATTCTCTGTCAGCTCAACGCCAGTTCCCCCGGCCGGCGATCTTGGAGCCAGCCGAAAAACTGCGAGCAAAAAACGGAATCCGTAGGCGCAGCCAAGACGACCTCCCAACTCACCGCCGCGGCGGCACAACCAAAGTCGAGTCGATGCTCATGGCCCGAATCCGCGCCGCCGCCTCCGCCGCCGAGCGCTTGTCGGGAAAAGGCCCGGCACGGACGCGGACGTCGAATTGGGCGGGGATGCCCATGCTCTCCAGCTTGACGCGAAGCTTTTCGGCGTTGGCGGGGTTGCCAAACACGCCGACCTGGATGTGATAGCCGCTACCGGTGGGGGCGCCCATGGTTCGGGCGGACGGGGGCAAGGCTTCGCCAGCGGGCTGGACGGGAGCCGGGGCGGGAGCGTCGGGCTTCGATGGCGGTTCGGCGGGTTTGTCGGCTGCCACGGCCGGTGGCGGCGCGGGCGTTGCCTCAGTTTGATTCGGGGTGTTCGCGGCGGGTTTGTCGCCGGCTGGGGCCAATGTCGTTGGCGGTTTCTCCTGCGTCGTCGAGGCAGCGACAACCGGGGTCTGGCTGAGGGCCGGTGAGCCGCCTTCAGGCGCGGCAGTGGACGCTGGAGTCGAAGCCGGCGCTTCGGGCGGGGCCGCGGGCGTGGCGGCTGGAGTTGCGGCGGGCGCAGCCGACTCCGCCGGTTTGACTGGAACTGCTCCCTCGGCCGCCAGCTTGAGGGGAGCCGGCGCAGGGCTCTCTGCCTTGGGGGCTGGAGCGACGGGCGGCTCGGCGCGCTGCTGGTCCTGGAGGACGGCCGCACCGAGCAGAAGGACGATGGCGCTTGCCGCGAACGCGATGCCCCGCAGGAGCCGCCGGCACTGATCCGCAGGAGACACGGCCAAGGGCGGAGCGGGCTCCGGCTTGACCGTCACGGCTTGGCTCCACTACCGCGCTGGCGCAGCGCCTGGACCAGTTCCGCTTCGGCCAGGCTGATGCCGCAGCTATCGGCGATCTGCTGCGCCGAGCCGCCGCGGCTCGCCAGCACCATGGCTTCGTTGTACTGCGGGGGCATGTCGCGGGCGGCCTTGAGTTCGGCGACGGTTTCCCGCAGCGCCGTCAGTTCGGCGCGGACTTCGCTTAGGGACTGCTCCAGTGCCGCCACCTGGGCGGCGGCGCCTTCGGACGGGGAGTGGGTGGCAGGCGGAGCCAGCCGGCGCAGCCCCCGCAGGGCGAAAACGATGTAGCCGGCCAGGCCGCCGACCAGCAGCAGCGCGGTGGCCGCCCAGTCGATGCGGGAGGAAATCGCCGTGAAGGAAGACCAGTCCATGGTGCGGTTTTTCTGGGAACGGACTCAACGGCGGCGCTGCACACCAGCGGCGGCGTCCGCCTGCGCCGATGATAGTGACAAGGCAGCGAGGCGTAAACGCGCGGCATGGCGGCGGGCCCGGCGGGCCGGGGCCGCCCTCACCTGCCGTTGAAGCTGGCTTTGCGCTTTCCGACGAAAGCGCGCACGCCTTCGGCGAAATCCTCCGTGGCGGCGCAGCGGCCGAAACTTTCGCTTTCCGCCTGCAGTTGCGCGGCAAAGGTGTTGTCCTGCGATGCGGCCAACAGGCGCCGAACTTCGCGGTAGGCGCGGCCGGGCCCTTTGACCAGCCGCTTGGCCAATGCGGCGGTTTCGATGTCCAGTTGATCCACCGCGACCACCCGGTTTACCAGCCCGAGTTGCAGCGCCTGCGCGGCGTCGATCCGCTCGGCGAGCAGGAAAAGCTCCGCCGCTTTACGGCTGCCGACGATGCGCGGCAGGAACCAGGTGCCGCCACCGTCCGGCGACAGGCCAATCCAGGCGTAAGCGGTGGTGAAGTAGGCGTTGTCCGCCACCAGCGCCAGATCGCAAGCCAGCATGAGGGACAGCCCGAAGCCGGCGCAGGCGCCCCGCACCGAGCAGACCACCGGCTGCGGGGCTTCGCGCAGGGCCAGCAGCATGGGGTTGATGTAGTCGTCGATCATGGCGCGGAAAGCCTGCGTCCGCGCCGCCGGATCGAGGTCGAGCCGGGCATGAAAGTCGTTGAGGTCGCCCCCCGCCATGAAATGGTCACCGGCGCCCTTGAACACGATGACGCGGGCCTCGGGGTGGCCGACGGCCTGCTCTACGCCCTGGCGCAGAGCGGCCATCATTTCCACCGACAGGGCATTGAGCTGCTTGGGTCGGTTCAGCGTGAGGGTGGCGACGCCATCCTGCACGTCCAGCAAGACGGTGGCGCTCATGCCACGGCCTCGAACAGGCCGGCGGCGCCCATGCCGGTGCCGATGCACATGGTCACCATGCCGTACTCCAGCTTTTCGCGCTGCATGGCACTCAGCAGCGTGGCGACGCGGATGGCGCCGGTGGCGCCGAGGGGATGGCCGAGGGCGATGGCGCCGCCCAGGGGATTGACCCGTTCCGGGTCGAGATCGAGGGTGCGCATGACCGCCAGCGCCTGGGCGGCGAAGGCCTCGTTGAGTTCGATCCAGTCCACCCGGTCCTGCTCCACGCCCGCCTGCTGCAGCACTCGCGGGATCGCTTCCACCGGGCCGATGCCCATGATCTCCGGCGCCACGCCCGCCACCGCGTACCCGGCAAATCGGGCGATGGGCTTCAGGCTGAACTGGCGCAGCGTGCGCTCGCTCACCACCAGCACGGCACCGGCGCCATCGGACATCTGGGAACTGTTGCCGGCGGTGACCGAGCCGCCCGCGGCAAACACGGGTCGCAGCTTCGCCAGGCTTTCGGGGGTGGTGTCGGCCCGCGGCCCTTCGTCGTTTTCCACCACGCGCTCGACGATGCGGGCGGTGCCGTCCGGTCCGGGCAGGTAGGCGCGCACCGTGTAGGGGGCGATTTCTTGCTTGAACTTGCCTTCGGCGATGGCCGCCAGGGCTTTGCGATGGCTGGCGGCAGCGAAAGCGTCCTGATCCTGGCGCGAGACTTTCCACTGCGCCGCCACTTTTTCCGCCGTCAGGCCCATGCCGTAGGCGATGGCGACGTTTTCGTCCTTCTCGAATACCGCCGGATTGATGGCGATCTTGTTGCCCATCATCTGCGGCATCAGGCTCATGGTTTCGGTGCCGCCGGCGACGATGACGTCCGCCTCGCCGAGGCGGATGCGGTCCGCGGCCAGGGCCACGGCCTGCAAGCCCGAGGCACAAAAGCGGTTGATGGTCATGCCCGGCACGCGGTTCGGCAGGCCAGCCAGCAGCAGGCCCACCCGCGCCACGTTGATGCCTTGCTCCGCTTCCGGCATGGCACAGCCGACGATCACGTCGTCGATCAGCCCCGGATCGAGATCCGGTGCCCGGGCCAGCACCGCCCGCAGCACGTGGGCCAGCATGTCGTCCGGGCGGGTGGTACGGAACAGACCGCGCGCTTTGCCCACCGGCGTGCGCGCAGCGGCGACGATGTAGGCGTCCTGGATTTGTCGGCTCATGGCGTTATTTCCGACCGTCAGTTCCTGAGGGCTTTGCCGGTTTCCAGCATGTGCTGGATGCGGGCCTGGGTTTCCGGCGTCTTGAGCAGGTCGACGAACAGTCGCCGCTCCACCGCCAGCAGCCAGTCTTCGTCCACCAGCGTGCCCACTTCCACGTCGCCGCCGCACAGGGCGGTAGCGGCGGCTTTGGCGACCCGGTAATCGTGGGCGGAGATCATCCCGCCTTCGCGCATGTTGACCAGCATCATTTCCAGCGTGGCGATGCCGGTGCGGCCGGCGACTTTGATCGCTTTCGGCGGCAGCGGCGGCCGGTAGCCCGCGTCCGCCAGGGCCTTCGCCGTGTGCTGGGCGACGTAGAGGAGTTCGTGGGGATTGAACACGACGACATCGGTCTGCCGCAGGAAACCGAGTTCTTTCGCCTCCAGCGCACTCTTGGAGGCCGTCGCCATGGCGATGGTCTGGAACAGCGGTTGCAGGAAGACGAAGGGATCGTTGTTGGCCGTGGCCTGGGCGGCGCGCGCGGCGCGGCCGGCAAATTCTTTGCACCCGCCGCCAGCCGGGATCAGCCCGACGCCCGCCTCCACCAAGCCCACATAGGATTCCAGGCTCGCCACGACCCGCGCACATTGCATGGCCACTTCGCAACCGCCGCCGAGGGCGAGGCCGTTGACCGCTGCCACCACGGGAATGTGGGCGTATTTCAGGCGCTGGGTCATGGCCTGGAAGCGGGCGACGATCTTCTCCAGCCCGTCGAAATCCCCGGCCTGCATCATCGGTGCAAGCATGACGAGATTCGCGCCCACGGAAAACGGCGGTTTCGGCTGCCAGATCACCAGCCCCGCATACTCGTCTTCCGCCCGGGCGACGGCTTCGATGATCCCTTCCACCACATCCGGGCCGATGGCGGCCATCTTGCTCTTGAAGGAGAGGATACCGACGTCGCGGCCAACTTCGTCGTTGGTGTTCCACAGCCGCACCGCCTCGTTCTCGAACGCGGTGGTGCCGGCGTCGAAACGCTCCCCGAGCACGTGGTCGGGAAAGTGCTGGCGGGCGTACACCGGCAGCGCGGTGCGCCCTTGGTAGGCGTGGGCGCTGGCGGACCAGGAGCCCTGGGGCGTATGCACGCCGCGGCGGTCGGTCTGCTCGTCGCCCCAGACCCAGGGCGGCAACGGCGCCGTGCTCATGGCTTTGCCGGCGGCGATGTCTTCGCTCAGCCAGTTCGCCACGACCTGCCAGCC
>JBAWHH010000005.1:0-2579 GCA_049593715.1 Rhodocyclaceae bacterium | reverse complement strand
CGGGGGCGCGCAGATCGAGCCTCTGCTCGCTCACGATCTTGTCCGCCGTGTCAGTCAAGCGGGCGAGCGGCGCGACGATCCGCCCGGATACGCGCCGGCTGAACCACAGGGCGAGCAGGATGACCGTACCGACCACGACGACATAGCCGAGTGTGAGGGCCCGCATGCCTGCGTCCCCCCCCTCCAGCGAAGGAAATACGTCGATTCGCGCCTTCAAACCTTCAAAAGCGGGTGGCAGCTCAACCGTCTTGCTGACTGCCGGGGTAGACGAACCCGCGCGACATCCGGACGGAACGGCAATCGTCCGCTCGCCAATGCCTAAGGAAAGGCAACTCCCCGGCGGGGTCAACATCGTCGCGCTGTCGAGTACGTTGCGGTAATCGACGATCGCCACGATGGCCCCTTCAACCCGACCCGTGAGGGTAAACACGACCGGTGCGGCGATGACCAGGTCGTGCTCATGGGCAAGCCCGACCGTGAAGACTCCGCCTGAGAGTGCTCCACCCAACGCTGATGCCCCTCGGTGATCGAATTTGGCGTCGCTGCGATTGCCGGTCAGCGGCTTGCCCTCGAAATCGACCAGCCACAGTTCCCCATCCCACGCGCCGGGAAATACCTGGCCGCGCAGATAGGGGAGCAGGTATTGCTCGCGGCCGTAGGAATCCACCAAGGCATTGCTGACGAAAGCATTTTTCGCCATCCCGTCGAGCATCCGCGCCAGCGCCTGGGTCTCGAAGCGGATCTGCCGGCTCACCAGTTCGGCCTGAAGGCCGAACGCAGCCAAGTAGTTCGCCTCCACCAGCGCCCGCGAAACGACAAATGACATTGAAGCGAGAATGACGGCAGTGAGCGTCGCGATGGCGCCCATCCCCAGGCTGACGCGCAGGCCAAGGCGAGCGCGCACCGCCTCCCGAAGCCCCACGAATGCGCCTAGCGTCCCCATCGCCGCCTATACCGGCTATCGACGGGATTTGGCTATGGGGACGATGGCGCCGTCCGCTTCGTAGCGCGTCACAATCACATCCGTTTCAGCAAGTGCGTCGTGCCTGGAGGGACTGAACGGTCGGGCATAGTGTTTGACCAGTCCATCGATGTTCCGCACCTCTTCGAGCGCCCGGCGGATCGCAACGCGGTCCGTCGTCCCGGCGGCGTCGATCGCCCGGGCGAGAATGTGCGTCAAATCATAGGCATGGGCCAAGCCAGCCGGCGATGCGATACTGCGCGCATCGCTCGTCCCGAAGAGGCGCCGGGCACTGTTCACGACCTCGCGCGCCCTGGGCCGGTGATCACCGATGAAGCTGTAGGTCTGCAGCATCACGAAATCCACAGCGCGCAACGCGGCCCCGGTCTTCTCCGCCATCTGGCCACCAGAGGCGCCCCAGTGGGACAGGACGGGAAGGCGATCCCGGGGAGCCAGTCCGGCGATTTCCTTTAGCAGGATGGATGCCTCGCGATCATTCGCCACCAGGAGGATGGCTTTGGCCCCCAGGTTCTTCAGGTCCAGATACTTGTCGAGCAAAGTCTGGTCCTGCCAGTTGAACCAGCGCACCCCCGCCAGGCTGACGCCGCTCTCGCGCGCGGCATACCGCTCCGCGGCCGCAACGTTGCTTCTTCCCCAACTGGTATTCAGGACAATGAGGCCGAACGCCTTGATGCCCTTGCTGCGGCCGTATTTCATCAGCGCAGGCATGGCGTAGCTGTCCTTGAGCGACAGGCGGAACGTGAAGCTGGGGGACATCGTGTGATCGGTGATGATGTCAGCCGAGGCCCAGGGATCGAGCAAAACCATCTTGAGCGAATGGATGGTTTCCAGCGCGTCGATCACCGTGGGGCTGAAGCGGCCGCAGAATACCGCCACCAGATCGGGGGTTTGGGCAAAATCCTGCAGATTGCGGATGGTTCGGGCCGGGACGGTCGCGTTGTCTTTGATTTCCAGCTTGAGGGGCCGCCCACCGAGAACGCCCCCGCGGGCATTGATCTCGTCGATGGCGATGAGGATGCCGCGTTCGACGGCCTGGGCCGACGTACTGCCGGGCCAGGAGAACTCCCCGTCGAGGCCGATATATATCGGTGCGCCCGAGGCGGGGGCCGCCAGCGTCGGCGCGCAAAGAAAAACACTTGCCGCGGCAAAAAGATAGCCGATGCGGACGAGCCACAGGCACAGATCGCCCAGGGCTCGCCATTTGCCGTTCGCTATTGCGCCCACCGGGAGCCTCCCTCCGAGAAGTCCGCTGCCGAAACGTGCACGTTGCCTTTGTGGGTATGGTGCGCCTGAATTGCACTCCCGGTGAATCAAGGACGGACATTTTTCTATCCCTTTTGCTGCGCACGCGTGGCCCGCGAGGGCAAAGCCACGGCTCCGCATCCGCAATGCGTCGGCGCTATTCCGATATGATTCGGCAGCCTTTCGGGATCCTGATTAGCAACGAACCTCAGCCACCCAGGAGTCGGGCCATCGGTCAATCCCTGGCGAGGCCCAGTTTGCAGGTTCTAGGGGCAGAAACCCTTGAACTTCGATGGCCCGGTGGACGATTTCCCGTGGAGATCGCGCTGGCTGAGGTTTGTTGCTAATCAGGTAA
>JBAWHH010000004.1:0-4020 GCA_049593715.1 Rhodocyclaceae bacterium | reverse complement strand
TCCACACGCCCTGTTGCCGCGCTGGGCCGGCGCCGCCCTCCAGGGTGGAGATCAGTTCCACCATTTCGCCGGTGGGGTCGCGGGGCAGCAGGTTCTTGGTCATCAGGCCGGCCGGGGAGGCCAGCAGATCGATGCTGTCGCTGATCGACGCTCTCAGCCCGGCGATGGAAAAACGTTCTGCCGTGACGGCGGGACTCAACAGGTAGCGGTGCTGGAACAGCAGCGACCGGTCCCGTTCCAGGCTGCGGTCGTCGCCGTTGCGGACCGAGGCGAATTCGGCGCGGGCGCCGAGGCGGGTCGCCAGCGCCCGGGACAGGGTCCCGAGTTGCTCCGGTTTCGCGCCGTCGATGCCCAACAACAGCAGCCGCGACGCCGTGCCGCCCTTGATCTGGTCCACCAGGACTTGTTGCTCCGGTGTGGGGTGCGCCGGCAGGAACGCCGACATGTCCGCGGTGAAGGTGGTGCGCGAAACGATCGCCAGGCAGACGGCAACGAACAGCAGCCAGAGCAGGAATAGGCGGGCCCGTAGGAACGTCATCGGCCGTCTAGGGGGGCGACGCTCATCACGGCGCGGTCGCCGTCGGCCTGGCGGTATTCGATGCGGCGCACCTGATTGGCCTCGCCGGCGATGGTGATGCTCGTCACCAGGGCGGCGATGCGCGGGTCGTTGGGCAGCAGGTTGAGTGTCCAGCGGTCCGCCGTCCCCGCCAAGTGCAGGGCGTAATGGCGCTCCAGGGCGGCGCGGTCGCCGGCGAGGGTACGGCGAATGCTGTCGACGAAGGCGAGGGCCTCCGGCTGGTCCCCAAGATTGATGGCGAGTTTCTTGTTCCCGCGCTCGATCGACAGGGTGTCCTTGTCCAGCTTCATGTACTCCGCTTTGGGTTTCTGGGTGCGCTTTTCCAGGCGGTCGGGCGGCGCATAGGTCAGTTCCCCCGAAGACTGGACCGGCGCGTCCAGCAGGGCGATGTACTTGGTTTCAACGAAGCTGGCGCGGCCGCCCTGGTTGCTGGCGAGCGCTCGCATCAACTGGGACAGATCCCACGGCGCGGCGGACACGGCGCCGGCCACTACCGCCAAGCTCGCGAACAGGGCTGCCCGTCTCATGAACCCCGCGCCTCCGCCACCGGCGTTTGCCAGAAGTCGAAAAAATTGAACCAGTTGTAGGGGGATTGCCGGCAGAAGTATTCCAGCCGCGCCATGTAGCGCGCCTGGGCCGCGTGTGCCGCCGCGGTGCGGGCGTGGCGCTCGACGTCGCGGAAATCGGCGAGCAATTCGAAATGGGCTTCGTAGCGGTTGCCCCCCAGATACAGGCCGGTCATGAACAGGACCGGCCGGCGCAGCAGCGCCGCCAGACGGAAGGGGCCGGTGGGCAGGGGCGCGGGCTCGCCGAGAAAGCTCAGGGACGAAGCGGTGTCGCCGCGCAGGCCGCGGTCGGCCAGCACGCCGACGATGTGACCGGCATCCAGCCGCTCCTTGACCTGCAACATGGAGTCGGAACGCCCGAGGGGGATCAGGTCTTCCACCGCAGCCGGGTTGATCGCCGCCAGCGTCGCGTTGATTTTGCGCGCGTTTTCGTCGTACATGAGCATGGATACCTTCAGGCCGGCGACGCGCCGCCCGACGGCGCGCATCACTTCGAAGCTCCCCATGTGAGCGCCGAACAGCAGCACGCCCTGGCCGTCGGCAATGGCTTGGCGGATCGCCTCCTCGCCGACGATGCGGATGTCGAACAGGTCGAAGCGTTCGTTGAGCAGGTAGATCCGGTCATGGATGGTGCTGGCGAACCAGAGGATGTGCCGGTAGCGGTCGGAAAAGCCCGGCCTGCGGCCCAGCGCCCGCTGCAGGTAGACGCCCGAGGCGCGCCGGGCTGTGGGGGAAAAAGCCAGGAAATAGAGGGCGATGCCGCGCAGCACGAGCCGGCCGACGGGCCGCCCGAGTCGCAGGGATATCCACACCATCAGCCGCAGGATGGCCAGATTGCTGCGTTCCGGCTGGGTCGTCCACGCATCGCTGGCAGCGTTGGGCTGGTCGCGTTGGTCGGCCATGGGCGGCATGGATGGCTTGGTCATGTTCACTAGTCCGGCCATTCGATGTTGCCATTGGCGACGATGTTCCCCGCCACGTAGACGCGAAAGCGCAGGCCGGTTTCACTGGCGGCATCGAATGCGAAGTCCAGGGTTTCTCCCGGGGCGACCGGGCGGAGAAACTTCGCGGTGGAGATGCGGCAGCCGGCTGGCGGGCAGCCCAGCACCTGCGCTGCGCCGTGCACGACCTGATCGAGGATCACCACGCCGGGGAGAATTGGGCGGCCGGGAAAATGGCCGGCGAAGGCGGGATGGTCCGCCGGCACGGCCCAACGGCACTCAGGCATTGCGGTCGCTCCCGCAGTGCTGGTCGAACAGGGCCTGCAGACTGGCCCGGGGCAGTTTCCCCGTCGCTTCCCGCGGCAGGCTATCCAGGAGCACCAGGGGGCGCGGCAGGAAGATGGGGTCGATGCGCCGGCGCAGAGCGTCGACGATGTCCCGGGGAGTCAGTCCCGGCGCGACCGCGAACGCACACAAGCGGGCGACCTCGTCCGCGGTGTTGCCGTCGGGCAAAAAGAAACTGCCGTCGTCCACGCCGGGGATGGCGTTGAGATGGAAGTTGAGATGGCCGAGGGAGGTGCGCTTGCCGGCAACGTTGACCATGTCGGCGCTGCGGCCGAGGAGCAGAAATTTGTTCGCCGAAGTCGATTCCACGATGTCGGAAAGCGGTACGCGGCCCTCGACGTGGCCGCCAGAGACCGAGAATTGCTCACCTTCCCGCTCCAGCGCAACATCCTGGAATAGCTCCCACTCCTGGGTGGCAACAGTGCGGCGGCTGGCGAGCTGGCCCGATTCAGTGCAGCCATAGATTTCCAGCAAGGGTGACTGGAATCGTTCCTCGGCCGTCAGGGCGAGCTTTTCCGATAGCGGCGCCGTGGCGGACAGCAGCAGATCCACGGCCGGCAGGTCCAGGCCGGCGTCCAGCAAGGAGCGCAGGTGGAAGGGGGTGGTGACGAGCATCCGCGGCCGGGGCACCGCGGAGAGGGCGGCGACGATATCCGCCGGGTAAAACGGGCGGCCGTGCCAGCAGGTGCAGGCCCCGTGCAGGCTCAGCAGGACGGTGGATTCAAAGCCGTACATGTGCTGCGGCGGAACGGTGCCGACGATGGCGTGGCCGTGGGCGAGGACGCCAAGCCGGCTCGCCTCGGCGCGGGCATTGCGAACCAGCGCGCCCCAGGTTTTGCGGTGGGGCACGGGCTCGCCGGTGGATCCCGAAGTAAAAACATAAGCGACCAATTGCGTCGGGTCGATGGCCGGTACGCTGGCAGCAGGCTGTGCGGCGGCGTGCCCCTCGGGGCAACGCAAGCAGGGCAGGTCGATGGCGTCGCCGCCGGTATCGTGGAGCGCCCAGGCGTCCGGCGCCAGGCGGCGCAGATGCGCCACCATGTCCGCCGTGTAAGTCGGCGGTTGCAGGCTGATGCGCCCGGTGACCAGGCAGGCCGCCAGCCCCACCATGAAGTGGTAGCGGTCCTGGCAGACGTTCAGTACATGTCTTCCCGGCAGGAACAATCCGGCGAGGCGGGTGACATCCGCCAGGAACTGGTCCAGCGAAACTGGGCCATTGCCGTCCCAGGCGATCGGCGATTGGCCCTGCGCATGTGCGGTGAGCGCGAGTGCCAAATGTGTGCTCATGGACGGCCGGCTTCCGCTACCCCGTCAACCGGACCAACCCCGGCTGCGGCGCCATCGTGGCGCATCGCCGCCCTGTAGGCGCGAAAAGTGGCGAGGAAACTTCGATGTTCGTCCCAGGGCAATATACGGCGGCGGACGAGGTATTCGCCGACGAACATGAGCAGGACCAGCAGCGGCGTCATCAGGTTGGCAAAACCGGACCAGATCTCGATGGGGGCGAGGGAAAAGAGCAGGACCGAGGCGGCGGTGACGGTGGCGAAGAACAGCGCCCACGCCTGGGTGACCCTGCGGGTGTACAGAACGA
>JBAWHH010000003.1:0-2656 GCA_049593715.1 Rhodocyclaceae bacterium | reverse complement strand
CATGGCCGCCGCCCAGGGCCGGCCGGTGGACGGCGTGGCGGCGCCGCGTTTTGCCGTCAATGCCGCCTCCGCCGACTCCGTCAACATTTCTTCGGTGGACGCGCAGGTCGAAGAAGGCGCCAGCCTGTCGGCGATGGGCGGCTTTCTGCTGGCCGCCGGCAACTCGTTGACCGCCGGCAATGGCGGCGCCATCCGCTTCAGTCTGCTCGCTCCGCTGGAATCCGGCGCACCGCAAGAGATCGGCGCGCTGCGGCTGGACGGCAGACTGCAGGGCTTTTCCCTCGCCAAGGGGGCGACCCTCAATCTCGCCGGACGTTTCTTCACCCTGGCTGATGCAGGGGGCGAGCCGCAGATCCGGGACACCGACGGGGCGCGCACCATGGCCGTGGCGCCGGCGTTTTTCCGGCAGGGGGGCTTTTCCGGCTACACCCTGAGCGGTATCGACGGTGTGCGCATTGCCGCCGGCACGGAAGTCGCACCGCGGGCGGAAGGCATTGCTGTGACGGTACGGGGGATTTCCCGCGGTTCCGCGCCGGCAGAAGCCGGGGTGCCGTCGGCCCTCGCCGCTGCGGGCGACACCGGCGTCGATGCCGTACTGGCCGGGGGTGACGGGGAGCAGACCCTGGCTGCGGATCTCCATTTGCGCGACAAGCCGGCCGGCGAACGGCAGACCACCAATCTGGCGGTTTCGTCCAAAGAAGGTTCGGTGGTGATGGAAGAGGGGGCGGTGATCCGTGCCGATCCGCGGGCGGCGGTCAGCTTCACCTCCACCGGATCGCGGGGAAACATCGACCTCCTGGGCCGGGTGGTCGCGCCGGGCGGCAGCATCAGGGCAACGCTGACCAATGGCGAACTGCTGCAAAGCGATGCGGCTGGCCTGTTCGATCCCGCCAATCCCGATGTCGACCGCCAGAGCGGCGCCATCCACCTCGGCGCGAACGCCGTGCTGGACGTCAGCGGCACTTTCGTCGCCCAGAGTTTGGCGGGCAGCGGCCGCGTGACAGTCATTGGCGCGGACGGCACGGCCGCATTGCGGCAGCGCGTCCAGGGCGAAGTCCTGACCGGCGGTCAGGTCGGCCTCAGCGCCACCAATGCCCGCGTGGTGGCGGATGCCGGATCCCTTGTGGACGTCAGCGCTGCCGCGGCGGCAGTCGATCTGCCCAGCGGCGCGAACACCGGCGTCTATGAAACGCAGACCGTGTGGAGCGATGCCGGCGCCATCAGCGTCAGCAGCACGGAGGCGTCGCGCCTGGACGGCGGACTGGCAGGCCATGCCGCGGGGCAGGGCGCCGGCGGCAGCTTCAGCATGGACTTCCATCGCCGGGCCGCCTCCGACAACACCGATCCGAACAATCCGCCGCGGGCGGATTTCGACCACGCCGTGGTCGTCACCCAGGGTGTGCCGGGGAGCGGCCTCCTCGTTTCCGACAGTGGCCCGCCCCTGGTGACCGGCCGAGTCTCGGCGGACGCGCTCGCTGCCGGGGGGTTCGATGCTGTCAGCCTCAAGAGCGACCACAGCGTCGTCCTGGACGGTCCGGTGGACATCGCTGCGGCCCGTTCCGTCACCCTCGATGCGCCGGTCATCGACGTGCGCGACGGCTCCGGCACCCACGCCATGGGTACCCAGGCAAGCGTGCGGGCCAGCCGCGTGGCGCTGATGAACACCACCGGCAACCCGCCGGTGACCACCAAGATCGCCCCCACCACGCCGGTCGCGGCTATCCCGACCACGGCTGGAAATGGCACCTTCACCGCCCGCGCCCAACTCATCGATCTCATCGGCAGCGTCACGGTCAACGGCGTCGCCACTGGCCGCGACACCGTGACCGGCGAACCCGTCGCCTCGGTGCTGCTGGACAGCAGCGGGGACATCCGCGCCACCGGCCTGCCGGTCAGCAGCGCCGGCACGGCGACCGTTGACAAGCTCGAAGGCGGTCTCTATAGCGAAGGCAACCTGGAGCTACGGGCGCAGCAGGTGTATCCCACCACCTTGAGCGCCTACACCATTGCATCACGCGGGGTGGAGTCCGGCACGCTTGCCACCCGCCGCAGCGGAACGGTGCGCGTGGTGCAGAACGCTGGCGCCGCCGGGGACGTGCTCAGCGCGGGGGGCAGCCTCACCCTGTCCGGCAGCGACGTGGAGCAGCGTGGCACGGTCAAGGCGCCGCTGGGAACCATCACCCTGGAAGCGGACCGGGTGACGCTCGCCACCGGGAGCACGACCTCGGTATCCCTCGCCGGGCTCACCGTGCCGTTCGGGGAAACCGAACTCGGCCGCAACTGGATCTACGCCCTCGCTCCCTATTCCGGCGGCGAGCCCCTCGATACGGCGACCCTGGTCGAGACCGCACCTCCGGCCAAGCAGATCGTGCTTTCCGGACAGTCGGTGGCGGTGGATGCCGGAGCACGGATCGATCTGTCGGGGGGCGGCGATCTCCAGGCCTTCGAATTCGTCGCCGGCCCCGGCGGTTCAAAGGACGTGCTGCAAACCGCCAGCCCGGCGCAGACCTGGGCCATCCTGCCCTCGATGCGCCTCGCCGCGGCACCCGTCGACACCCACCTGGCTTCGCGCAACGGCGTCGATTTCACCAGTGCCGGGAATCCGTACTACCAGACCTACAACACCCTCTACGTCTCCGGTGTGGCGGGTCTTGCC
>JBAWHH010000002.1:0-2320 GCA_049593715.1 Rhodocyclaceae bacterium | reverse complement strand
GCCTGGAACGTTTCGCCGATTCCCTTGATGGCGCCGCCGCCTTTGGGCAGGCTGGCAACGTTCAGTCCGCTGGCGCTGGGTTTTTGGCTCACTTGGCGGCTCCTCTTGGTGTGCTTTTCAGGGCTTTCCCGGCGTGCGTCAGCTCATTCCGTCGAGCCGAGATTGCCTACCCGCTAGGCCTGCAATCGACCAGATCCGGCAACCCAGGCAATGCGGGCGGCGTGCCACGAAGCGCTGAACCGGGAAGCCAGACTTGGCTTCGAGCGGACCTCGACGTCCTCCAGGGCGCGCTCGATCGCGCCGAATTGCTCGGCAGTCAGCCAGGGCCGCAACAAACGCATACGGGCTCGGGCAGTAGGGTCTTGGCTAAGCTTCATTGAATCCTCCTGGGAACTTGCCTGTGTCGGGCCGTGTCTGCACGGGAGTGCCCGGTGTTGCTTGAGCGCCGTGCAACGCGCTTCGGGGAGAATTTAGCTGGATGGCGTTTCACCGGAATGCCGAACCGGGAGCCGTTTTGTTTCATTTGTGTCAGGCATCGCGCAGGCGCCAGCCTGGGACTGCGTGATCCGGTGGGGTGCTCCGCCAGGGCCCAATCAGCTTTGCACTTGAGGGGGAGGTGCAGGCATCGATGAACCACAAGGCGACACTGTTGGTCGTGGATGACGAGCCGGACGTCTGCGAGGTGCTCGACGAGTACCTGTCGGCGCAGGGCTACCATGTGCTCGTTGCCCAGCGCGCCGGGTTGGCGCGCGAGCTTGCGGACAAGCGGGCCATAGACCTTGCCCTGCTCGACATCAACATGCCCGGGGAGGACGGCCTGAGCCTCGCGCGCCATCTGCGGGAGCGATACGCCTCGATGGCGATCGTGATGCTGACGTCGGCCGGCACGGTGGTGGACCGGATCGTCGGGCTCGAAATGGGGGCCGACGACTATGTCGCGAAGCCCTTCGACCCGCGCGAGCTGCTCGCCCGCATCAAGAGCGTACTGCGGCGCACCTCGCCGGCGGGGCGTGCGGACTTGGGCGCCCGGCGGGCACGCATCGGGCGCTGCGTGCTCGATCTGTCCGCCCACCGCCTCACCGACGACGAGGGCAGGGAGGTGGCGATGTCGCCCCTGGAATTCGATCTCCTCAAGGCGTTCGTCGAGCACCCCAATCAGCCGTTGTCGCGCGAACGCATACTTGCCCTCGGCCAGCAGCGCGATGCGGACCCGTTCGACCGCAGCGTTGATCTGCGCATCATGCGGCTGCGCAAGAAAGTGGAGCCAAACCCGGAACATCCCCGCTACATCCGGACCATCCGCAGCGAAGGCTATTTGTTCGCCCCTGCCGGAGGAGAAACGCCATGACCGATTGCCGGCGCCCGCGAGCATGGCGTTTCCTCCTGCTGGCATTCCTTTTTCTCGTGGCCGTGGGCGGCTGCAGCCGAGAGCCGGCGCCCGCCCTGCGCATCGGCACCAACGTCTGGATCGGCAGCGAGCCGCTATATCTGGCCAGGGAACTGGGGCATCTGCCGCCGGAGGCGGTACGGCTGGTGGAGTACCCCTCGGCGAGCGAAGTGCTACGCGCCTACCGCAATCAAGCGCTGGACGGCATGGTGATCAGCCTGGACGAAGTCCTGGTGCTGGCCGCCGACGGTCTCGACCCCAGGATCGTCGCCGTGGTGGACGTCTCCCATGGCGCAGACGTGGTCATCGGCCGTTCCGGCTTGCGCACCATGCGCGACCTGCAAGGCAAGCGCGTGGCGGTGGAAAGCGGCGCGCTGGGGGCCTACGTCCTCAGCCGCGCCCTGACGCTCAACAGCATGCAGCCGGACGACGTGCACATCGTGCATCTGGAGTCCAACGAACACCCGGCGGCGTTCGAGCGGGGCCAGGTGGATGCCGCGGTGACCTTCGATCCCTTCCGCTCCCGCATGCTCAAGGCCGGCGCCAACACCTTGTTCGACAGCACCCGCATACCGGGCGAAATCGTCGATCTGCTGGTGGTGCGGGACAGCGTCCTGGCCCACAATCCGGGCGGTGTAAGCGTCCTGCTGTCTGGCTGGTTCAAGGCCATCGAGTACCTGGAACGGGAACCGGCGGATGCGGCTGGGCGCATGAGCGTGCGCCAGCAGACCAGCGGTGAGCAGTTCCTGCAGACCCTCAAGGGCCTGCGCTTTCCCCCCCGCGAAGAGAATCTGAAGATGCTCGCCGGCCCGATACCCGAACTGGCGTCTTCCGGCAGGCTCCTGATGGGGCTCATGCTGGGCGCCAAACTGCTCGAAAGGCCGGTTGAGGTCGGGTCGCTCCTCGCGCCCGACCCGTTGCACCGCCTGCCAC
>JBAWHH010000001.1:0-1742 GCA_049593715.1 Rhodocyclaceae bacterium | reverse complement strand
GCTCAACCCCGGCAAGGCGGTGCCGACCCTGCACCGCTGCGCCGAATTCGGCCGCATGCACGTGCATGGCGGGCAACTGAAGTTTCCCGAACTGGAGCGTTTCTGATGACGGCGCTGAGGTCTGTCCGGAATTGCGGCGTCTCCGCCCCGCGGGAGCCGCGGGATGATTGACATGTTCGCCGAGCAGGTCCGCGCCGCGGCGGCCGGCAAGCGGCCGCTGCGCCTCCGCGGAGGCGGCACCAAGGACTTCTACGGCCGGGCGGCGCAGGCCGGCGAGGTGCTGGATACCCGTGGCTTTTCCGGCATCGTCGATTACGAGCCGACGGAATTGTTGGTGACCGCCCGGGCCGGCACGCCCCTGGCGGAACTGGAGCAGGCTCTGGCGGAAAAAGGGCAGATGCTGGCTTTCGAGCCTCCCCATTTCGGGCCGGGCGCCACGGTGGGGGGCTGCGTCGCGGCGGGGCTGTCGGGGCCGCGCCGGGCGAGCGTCGGGGCGGTACGGGATTTCGTGCTCGGCGTGAAGATCATCGACGGCCGCGGGCGGCTGCTGACCTTCGGCGGCCAGGTGATGAAGAACGTGGCCGGCTTCGACGTCTCCCGGCTGATGGCGGGTTCGCTGGGCACGCTGGGCCTGATTGTCGAAGTCTCGCTCAAGGTGCTGCCGCGTCCGGTGGAGGAGTGTTCGCTGCGTTTCGAGATGTCCATGGACCAGGCGCTGACGGCGATGAACGCCTGGGCCGGCCAGCCGCTGCCGGTTTCCGCCACCTGCTGGCACGATGGCCGGCTGACGGTCCGCTTGTCCGGTGCCCGGGCCGCCATCGCGGCGGCGCGGCAGAAGCTTGGTGGTGATCTGGTGGCGGACGACGGGGATTTCTGGACAAACCTGCGGGAGCAGCGGGCCGCTTTTTTCCGGGGCGAGGGCGCCCTATGGCGGCTGTCCGTACCTTCCACGACGGGGGCGCTCGGCTTGCCGGACGATCAGTTGGTCGAATGGGGCGGCAGCCTTCGCTGGCTGCGGGGGGATGTGGACACTTCCTCCCTGCGCGACCGCCTGCGCCAGTTAAGCGGCCATGCCGCGCTGTTCCGCGGCGAAGCAGGGGCGCCCGGCGATGTTGAGGTTTTCCAGCCATTGCCCGCCGCCCTGCTCGCCACTCACCAAAGACTGAAGCGGGCTTTCGACCCGGAAGGCATCTTCAATCCGGGACGCCTTTACCCCAGCCTATAGACTCATGCAGACCCATCTCGCCGATTTCATCAAGGACACGCCGGACGGACGCGAAGCCGAGGCCATCCTGCGCAAGTGTGTGCATTGCGGATTCTGTACGGCGACCTGCCCGACCTACCAGTTGCTGGGGGATGAACTGGACAGTCCGCGCGGGCGCATCTACCTCATCAAGGGCGTGCTGGAAGGGAATGCCGTCACCGCCAAGACGCGCCTCCATCTGGACCGCTGCCTGACCTGCCGCTCCTGCGAAACCACCTGTCCTTCGGGCGTGCAGTATGGCCGGCTGCTGGACATCGGCCGCGCGCTGGTGGAACAGCGTGCGCCCCGCGGGACGCTGGACAAGCTGGAGCGGCTCGCGCTGAAGGAGGCGCTGCCACGGCAGTGGCTGTTTTCCTCGGCGCTGAAATTTGGCCGCATGGCGAAGTCGATGTTGCCCGCCCACGTGGCGGCAAAGCTGCCCGACGGGGCGGAACCGGGCCCCGTGCCGCCGCCGCGCCACGCGCGCCGCATGCTGGCC